>DATHOV010000060.1:0-2515 GCA_035484515.1 Lysobacteraceae bacterium | reverse complement strand
GACCCTGCGCGAACGCCTCGGCCTTGCTGCGCTGGAGCATCTGCTCAGCTCCGCCGGCCGGGTCATCCACGACGAGTTGTTCGACCTGCACGTGGCGGCGCGGATCAACGACAACGCCTTCCTCGTGCTCGCGCTCGACCTGGACGACCATGCGCTCGACGCGCTCGCCAAGCGCCTGCGCGATGCGATCATGCAACACGCTTTCGAGGCGACCGGCAAGCCGATGCGGCTGCGCGCATCGATCGGCATCTGCGCGCTGCGCTTCGGCTTCGGCGACGCCAGTGCCCTGCTCAACACCGCCGAACGCGCCTGCCGCGAAGCCCGCGCCACCGACAAGGGCATCAAGCGCTACGAGCCGCCCAAGGCCGCCGAGGTTGATCAGGAATCGGCGCTGATCGAGCAATTGCGCGAAGCAATCGCCAACGACGGCTTCGGCCTGATCTACCAGCCGATCGTCGCCGTGCAGGGCGGTCAGGATGCGCAGTACCAGACCCTGTTGCGCATGCGCGACGCCACCGGCCAGCTGCATTCGGCGGCCGTGATCCTGCCGCTGGCGGAGCGCGGCAAGTTGATGATCGACATCGACCGCTGGGTGCTGACCCGTGCGATGAGCGTCGTCGCGCAGCAGCGCGAGCAACGGCAGTCGGCGCGGCTGTTCGTGCCGCAGTCGATGACGACCTTCTCCGCGCGCGAACAGGCCGGATGGCTCAAGGGCGAACTGGCCGCGAACGAATTGTCGGGTTCGGCGCTGGTGCTCGAATGCCGGCTCGAGGATGCGTTGCTCAATCCGCCCGCCCTGACCACGTTCGCCAACGCGGTGCGCTCCGACGGCGTCACCCTGTGCATCGGACAGTACGAGCACACGGCGGAAGGCAACCGCCTGCTCGACCAGGTTCCGCTGGGCTTCATCAAGCTGGCGCCGAAGTACGTGGCGGCCAACGCTCCCCAATCCGTGCGCGACGAACTGCGCACGCTCATCGAGCACGCGCACCAGCACGGCATCCAGGTGATCGGCCATCGTGTCGAGGACGCGCAGGCAGCGGCTGCGCTGTGGATGGGCGGCATCGATTTTATCCAGGGCAACCTCGTGCAGGGCGCGACAGGCGGACTCGATTTCGATTTCAATGCCGCGGTGATCTGACCGACCCATGCCCCAATCCTCGCTGCTGCTCGCCACGCTGCGCTGGATCACCCTGGCCGCCATCGGCGGCACCATCGTCGCCCTTGGCATCGACCTGGCCAGCGTGCGCGGGCCGTGGCTGGTGGTCGCACTCACCCTGGGCGTGCTGTCCTTCGTCTGCTGCGCCACCGCGCTGCACCTGCTGAACCTCGCCATCCAGCAGGCCTCACGGAGCGTCCGCAAAGCGACGACCGAGGCCGCTGCGGTGTTCACGCAGATCGACGAGCAGACCGCGAAATTCGATTCGCTGCGCCACGAGCTGGAGGAATACCGCCGGCTGCAGGAAGAGCTGACCCAGGCCAAGCAGGCCGCCGAGCAGGCCACGCTCGCCAAGAGCGAATTCCTCGCGACGATGAGCCATGAGGTGCGCACGCCGCTCAACGGCATCATCCCGATGCTCGACCTGCTGCAGTCCTCCAAGCTCGCGCTCGACCAGCGCGAGATGCTCAACACCGCGCTGCAATCGGCGCGCCAGCTGCTGCGCATCGTCGACGACATCCTCGACTACTCCAAGCTCGAGGCGAACAAGCTGCAGCTCGAGACCGTCAGCCTGAACCTGCGCGAGACGCTCGACTCGGTGATCCGCCTGCTCGAACGGCAGGCGCAGGCGAAGGGATTGCGGCTGACCCTGCACATCGATCCGGAAGTGCGCACGGCCTTCCGCGGCGACCCGGTGCGGGTCCGCCAGATCATCAGCAACCTGGTCAGCAATGCGCTCAAGTTCACCGAGCGCGGTTCGATCACCGTGCACGTGGCGCGGCTGAAGGAAACCCGCACCCACCACCAGTTGCGTTTCGAAGTGCGCGACACCGGCGTGGGCATCTCGCCGGAGGCCGCGAGCAAGCTGTTCAGCGCGTTCTCGCAGGCCGACGCATCGACCACGCGCGTGTACGGCGGCACCGGCCTGGGATTGGCGATCTGCAAGCGCATCGTCGATCTGATGGGCGGCCGCATCGGCGTGGAATCCGAACTCGGCCGCGGCTCCACGTTCTGGTTCGAGACCCCGATGCTCAAGGCGGCCAGCGAGATCGAAGGCCCGCGCACCGGCATGCAGAACGCGCGCCTGTTGATCCTGACCTCCGACCCGGCCCTGCAGAAGCGGATCACTGCGAGCCTGGCGCAGACCGGAGCCAATCTGGCCTACGTCGAAACCACCCAGGAAGTGCTGAGCCAGTTGCGCAGCGTGGCGGCCTCGATCAGCCGCGGATTCGACGTCCTGATCGTCGACCTGGCCTCGATCAAGCACACCGTGGTCGCGCTCCACCGCAACCTGGCCAACATGGACGGCCTGGACCGGCTGCGCATCCTGTTCCTCGAAGGCAGCGATCCGGTTCC
>DATHOV010000059.1:0-2621 GCA_035484515.1 Lysobacteraceae bacterium | reverse complement strand
CGACGATGTCGCAGGCGGCGAGCGCGTCGCGCAGGCGGGCGAGGGCGCGCAGACGATCCTCGTCCCAGACGATCAGTTTGGCGATCATCGGATCGTAGAAGATGGTGACGGTGTCGCCTTCGACTACACTGCCGTCGATGCGAACCGAGCCTGTCGAGGGAGCCTGCCCTGAGCCTGTCGAAGGGTGGTCGCTTGGCTGGGGCAGACGCAACTGCTCGAGCTTGCCCGAGCCGGGAAGGAAGCCGGCTTCGGGATCCTCGGCGTACAGGCGCACTTCGATCGCGTGACCGTGCCTGCGAATCGCGTCTTGCGCCAGGGGCAATGCTTCGCCGGCGGCGACACGCAACTGCCATTCGACGAGATCGAGACCGGTGACCATTTCGGTGACCGGATGCTCGACCTGCAGGCGCGTGTTGATCTCCATGAAATGGAAATCGCCACCCGGGCCGACGATGAACTCCACGGTGCCGGCGTTGACGTAGTCGATCGCGCGTGCGGCAGCGACCGCGGCTGCGCCCATCTGCGCGCGCAGTTCGGGCGTGAGGAAGGGCGAAGGGGCTTCCTCGATCACCTTCTGGTAGCGGCGTTGCGCGGAGCATTCGCGCTCGCCGAGGTGGATGGTGTGGCCGTGGCTGTCGGCGAAGACCTGGAACTCGATGTGGCGCGGCGTCTCGATGTAGCGTTCGAGCAGCACGCGGTCGCGACCGAAGGCGTTCTTCGCCTCGCGCTGGCAGCTTTCCAGCGCCGGCAGGAACGACTCCGCATCGCGGACGATGCGCATGCCCTTGCCGCCGCCGCCGTGCGCGGCCTTGATCATCAGCGGGAAGCCGACGCGCTGCGCTTCGCGCGCGAGCAGCGCGGGGTCCTGGTCCGCGCCGGTGTAACCGGGCACCACCGGCACGCCGCGCGAGTCCATCAGTTCCTTGGCGCCTGCCTTGCTGCCCATCTTGCGCATCGACGCAGCTTTCGGGCCGATGAAGGCGATGCCGGCCTGCTCGACGGCATCGGCGAAGTCGGCGTTCTCGGAAAGAAATCCGTAGCCGGGATGGATCGCCTGCGCGCCGGACTTCTTGGCGACTTCGATGATGGTCTCGCCGTGCAGGTACGAATCCTGGGGGCGTGGTCCACCGATCGGATACGCCACGTCGGCAAGCCGCACGTGCTGCGCGTTCGCGTCGGCGTCCGAGAACACCGCGACGGTACGGATGCCGAGCCTGCGGCAGGTGCGGATGACCCGGCAGGCGATCTCGCCGCGGTTGGCGATCAGGATGCAGTCGAACATCACTCGCCTTCCCAGTAGTCGCGCGAATCGCCCGGCTTGCCGACATGGCGGAACAGCCAAAGGCCCTTGTCGTCGTCCTTGGTGTTGTAGATCGAGACCGCGAACTTGCCCGAGTCGGGGTATCCGCACACTTCCGGCGAGATGCCGGTACTCACCGCCAGGTATTTCAGGTCGGTGTCGCCGGTGTTGACGATCTGGTGCGCCGTTTCCGGGCCGCCGGTGGGGCAGGCGATGAAGTCGCCGGCAAGGATCGGATGGGTGGCTTCGCCGATGCGCACCTGGCCGCTGCCTTCGAGCACGAAGAACATCTCCTCGTTCGAATGGTGGTTGTGGAAGGGAAAGGCGCGCTTGCCCGGCGGCACGCAGGTGATGTTGTAGCCGAGCTGGCGCGCGCCGATGCGCTCGCCGATACGGCCCATGCGCGCGTCGAATCGCCCGGCGGCCTCGCCGGGGGCCTGGAAAGCGGCTGGGCGAGGCAGCAGTTCGATGTCGGCGATGTTGACGATAGGGTGTTTCATCGGTGCGGGCTCCTGAAATGCCGTGCATCAGGCCGGCGTGTGGCAGACGGCTTCGATGTTGTTGCCGTCCATGTCGAGCACGAATGCGCCGTAGTAGCCCGGGTGGTAGTGCGGGCGCAGGCCGGGTGCGCCGTTGTCGGTTCCGCCGGCGGCGAGCGCGGCGCGATGGAAGGCATCGACGGCGGCGCGATCGGCCGCCGTGAAGGCGACGTGCACCGCCGAGCCGCTGCGCTCGCCATTGCCGATCCAGAACTGCGGCCGTCCGGCCGCGCCGAAGCCGGTGCCTTCATAGCCGCCGGTCTGTTCACGGGTGACGTCCATCACCGGCGCGAAGCCGAGCGGCGCGAGTGCGGCGACGTAGAAGGCGCGACTGCGCGCTAGGTCCGCGACGGGAAATCCGATGTGGTCGAGCATGTCGGCCTCAGGTATCGGGAATGGAGAGCGAGGAATCCTGCTGGATCCACGATGGTTTGCGTTTGTCGAGGAAGGCGGTCAGTCCTTCCTGGCCTTCGGGCGAGATGCGCAGGCGGGCGATCAAGTCGGCGTTGGCCGCGTCGATCGCGGAAGGATCGGGCATCGGCGCCATGCGCCGTGCCAGCGCCTTGGCTTCCTTCACCGCGAGCGGGCCGTTCTTGAGCAGCAGGTCGCACTGGTGCTGCACGGCGGCTTCCAGCGAATGCGGGGACGCGACCTCGTGCACCAGGCCGATGCGTCGCGCTTCGTCGGCCTTGAACACCTCGCCGGTCAGGAACCAGCGCCGCGCCTGTCGAGCGCCGATGGCGGCGATCACGTAGGGCGAGATCACCGCCGGCACGAGCCCG
>DATHOV010000058.1:0-2287 GCA_035484515.1 Lysobacteraceae bacterium | reverse complement strand
CGAGGCATCCTTCCATTCGGCGTTGCCGACCTGAATTCGGCGAAGGAATCCTTGAATTCGGTCTTGACTGAATTGCATTCGGTGAAGGAAAACCTCCATTCGGCCTTGACCGAATGCAATTCGGTGAAGGGAAAACCGCGTTCGGCCTCGACCGAATGCAATTCGGTGAAGGGATAACTGCATTCGGCCTCGACCGAATGCAATTCGATGAAGGGAAAACTGCGTTCGGCCTCGACCGAATGCAATTCGGTGACGGGATCCTTGCATTCCGCCTTGACCGAATTGAAGGAATTCGAGGGGACGGGAACGTTGTGAAGAGCCGCTTTCAACAGCGAAACCGGTCATCCGTGAAAGCGGCTACGACGTGTGGCGACTGCCCGCGAGGATCGACGAAGCGATACCCATTGCGTCCCCCGACTGCCTTGAAGGGTTCAAAGCCGCAATTCAACTACCCCTGGTCAGGCCTGTCGCGCGCGCAGCATCCGATGGCGCACGACCAGCGCCGCCGTCATGACCCCGAGGAAGACGCCATAGGCGACCAGCGCGGCGAAGATCTGCTTCCACTCCATGCCGACCTGGGTGTTCGCACTCAGGTACGCCCAGTTCATGCCGTAGAAACTGCCGCCGCCCGCGACGACCAGCGTCGCCGCATCGAACAGGCGACGCGCCGATGTCCGCGGCTGGCGCGGGTACAGCCAGAACAGCGCGCCGAGGATCAGGAACCATGGGGCGAACAGGATCAGGGCGAGGTAGGGCATCGGCTCAGCCCTCCGCCCGCAGTTCGCGCAGCGCGTCTGCCAGGGAAGCCTCGTCCACGCCGTCCACGCGCACCACGCTGTGCGCGATCGACGCCAGCTCCGCGTTACCCGACTTGAGCTCCGCGACGATGGCGCCGGCCTCCTTCGGCGAGGCGAAGCCGACGCTCTGCAGCAACAGGCGTCCATCGCCATCGAGCAGCTTGAAATAGAACTTGCCGTCGTTCTCGCGATACTGCTTGAACTGCGGCGACGCGGACTTCGCCTTCGCGACGACCGGTTCCACGCCGCCGTTGCGCAAGTCGCGCAATCCGACCGCCGCGCGCAGCTTCATCAGCAAGGGGGCGGCCAGCGTGCGCGCCTTCACCGCGCCGGTGCGCAGCAGCCGTTCGACCTCAGCCACGCCTTCGGCCGTGCCGGCGTAGTGCGCGTAACGCTCGCGCAGCGGCGCGATCTCCGCGTCGATGCGCTCGAACAGTTTCTGTTTCGCATCCCCCCAGCCGATACCGGCTGCGAACGCGGCACGCATCGCTGCGGTTTCCTGGGCACTCGAGAATGCGCGATACAACTCGAACACGTTCGACCCCTCCGCGTCCTTCGGCTCGCCCGGCGCGCGCGAGTCGGTGACGATGCCGGCGATCAGCTTCTTCAACTCGCCGCGGTCGCAGAACAGCGGGATCGTGTTGTCGTAACTCTTGCTCATCTTGCGGCCGTCCAGGCCCGGCAGGGTGGCGACGTGCTCCTCGATCGCCGCTTCGGGCAGCACGAAATGCTCGCCGTACAGATGGTTGAAACGCGCGCCGATGTCGCGCGCCATTTCGATGTGCTGCACCTGGTCGCGGCCGACCGGCACCTTGTTGGCGTTGAACAGCAGGATGTCGGCGGCCATCAGCACCGGGTACATGAACAGTCCCGCGGTCACGCCGGCATCCGGATCGTCGCCGTCGGCGACATTGCGATCCACCGCCGCCTTGTACGCGTGCGCGCGGTTGAGCAGGCCCTTGGCGGCCACGCAAGTCAGCAGCCATGTGAGTTCGGGGATCTCGGGGATGTCGGACTGACGGTAGAACCAGACGCGCTCAGGGTCCAGCCCGCAAGCCAGCCACGCGGCCGCTATCTCCAGGGTGGAACGCTGGACTCTCGAAGGCTCCGTCACCTTGATCAGCGCGTGGTAATCGGCGAGGAAGTAGAAACTCTCCACGCCGGGCGCATGGCTGGCGGCGATCGCCGGGCGGATCGCACCGACGTAATTGCCGAGGTGCGGCGTGCCGGACGTGGTGATGCCGGTGAGGATTCTGGGCATTCTGATCGGGACTCGCAGTGTCGACGCCGAATTGTAACGTGTGCTTTCAAACGTTACGGCAGCCGTCCGGGTTCCCATGCCTCGAAACGCCGGCCGTATTGCCACGCCATCTCGACGATGGCCGTTTCCGGATAACGGCACCCTGCAGTCGGGCTCGCCGGCACAGCGTAGACAAGCAGGTTTCGCGCGCGCATGATCGAAGTCGCCTGCTGGGGAGCAGGAATCCATC
>DATHOV010000057.1:0-4509 GCA_035484515.1 Lysobacteraceae bacterium | reverse complement strand
TGACACAGGATCAGGTCACCGCGAAGAGCGACGCCGAACAGGCCACCGCGCGCCAGTTGTTCATGGACAAGCTCGAAGTCGACGAGGAAATCGCCGGCATCCTGGTGGGCGAGGGCTTCAACACGGTCGAGGAAATCGCTTACGTGCCGACCGGCGAACTGCTGGCGATCGAGGGCTTCGACGAGGACATCGTCGAGGAACTGCGCGCGCGTGCCCGCGATGCGCTGCTCACCGACGCGCTGGCGGTGGAAGAGGAACTCGACGAGCACCAGCCCGCCGAGGACCTGCTGACGCTGGAAGGCATGGACGAGACCACGGCGTACGCGCTGGCCGAGCGCGGCATCACCACGCGCGAGGAACTCGCCGAGATGGCCACCGACGAGATCGCGGACATCGACAACGTGGGTCCGGGGCGTGCGGCGGAGCTGATCATGGCTGCGCGCGCGCACTGGTTCGAGTAATGCGGCGGCCCGCACCGCGGACGCGCCTGACGGGCGCATCCGCAGCGGCGGGTTAAACTGGCCCCCGGAATCGGCGAAAGCCGGGCTTCGAGGGAACGATGCGGAGCACGCGGGCCTGCAACGGCGCGTGCAAAGCCGAATTTGCGTCATAAGGATGATGGGAACCACATGTCCGAAGTCACCGTAAACACGCTCGCGAAGATGGTCGGTACCCCGGTCGAGAAGCTGCTGGAGCAGCTGGCCGAGGCCGGCATGACCTTCAGCGGCCCGGACCAGGTGGTGACCAGCACCGAGAAGATGAAACTGCTCGGCTTCCTGCGCCGCACCCACGGCAAGGCCGACAAGCCGGCCGTCGAGGCCTCGCCGAAGCAGATCACCCTCAACCGGCGCAAGCAGGAAGAATTGACCGTCAGCGCCGGCAAGGCACGGACCACGGTCACCGTCGAGGTGCGGCAGAAGCGCACCTACGTCAAGCGCGACCAGGTCGAAACACCGGTCAACAACGAGCGCGAGGACGCGCTGCGCAAGCTGGAAGAATCGAAGTCGCGCAACCAGGCCGAAGTGGCCGCGCTCGACGAAGTCGACCGCAAGCGCAGGGAAGAGGAGACCGCGCGCCGCGAGGCCGAGGAAGCCGCGCGCAAGTCGCGTGAGAAGGTCGAGGTGGTCGAAGCCGTCGTCGAAGAGGTGCCGACGCCGACGCTGACGCCCGCCAAGCCGGTCGTCGCGCCGGTGGCCGAGAAGTCCACCCACAAGCAGGCTCCCAGTCCGGAACCGCGCCGCCGCGAGACGGCGCGCGAGAACCTGCGCGACGCCAAGCCCGCGCACAAGAAGACACAGCACCGCGGCACCCACGCGATGCCGGCCGAGATCGACGAGAACGATGCCGCCAACCGCTTTTCCGCGCAGTTGCATCTTTCCGATGCCGAGCGCGCGCGCCGCGGCGCCGGCAAGCGCAAGACGCGCACCAAGCCGATCGAAGCCAGTCGCCAGGCCAGCGGCCAGCACGGCTTCGCGCGTCCGACCGCGCCGATGCAGCGCGAAGTCGCGATCGGCGAGAGCATCAGCGTCGCCGACCTGGCGCAGAAACTCGCGCTCAAGGGCGGCGAGGTAGTCAAGGCGCTGTTCAAGATGGGCACCATGGTCACCATCAACCAGGTGATCGATCACGACACCGCGGTGCTGGTCGTCGAGGAACTCGGCCACACCGCCGTGACCGCGACCGAGAACGACGCCGAGTCGGCGCTGATCGCGCACGGCGAGGAAGAGCAGGGACACAAGGAGTCGCGTCCGCCGGTGGTCACCATCATGGGCCACGTCGACCACGGCAAGACGTCCCTGCTCGACTACATCCGTCGCACCAAGGTCGCGACCGGCGAAGCCGGTGGCATCACCCAGCACATCGGTGCCTACCACGTCGAAACGCCCAAGGGCACGATCAGCTTCCTCGATACGCCAGGCCACGCGGCGTTCTCGTCGATGCGCGCCCGCGGCGCCAAGCTCACCGACATCGTGATCCTGGTGGTCGCGGCCGACGACGGCGTGATGCCGCAGACCGCCGAGGCGGTGCAGCATGCGCGCGCCGCAGGCGTGCCGCTGATCGTGGCGATGAACAAGATGGACAAGCCCGACGCCAATCCCGACAACATCAAGCAAGGCCTGGTGAAGCTCGAAGTGGTGCCGGAGGACTGGGGTGGAGACACCCAGTTCGTGCCGGTGTCGGCCAAGACCGGCCTCGGCGTGGATGCGCTGCTCGATGCGATCCTCGTGCAGTCCGAAGTCATGGAGCTCTCGGCAGTGCGCGATGGCCGCGCGGGCGGTGTGGTGATCGAGTCGAGCCTCGACAAGGGCCGCGGACCGGTCGCGACGGTGCTCGTGCAGCAGGGCACGCTGAAGAAGGGCGATTACCTCGTCTGCGGCGTGCAGTACGGGCGCGTGCGTGCGTTGTTCGACGAATCCGGACACCAGGTGGATGAGGCCGGCCCCTCGATTCCCGTGCAGTTGCTCGGCCTTTCGGGCGTGCCCGATTCGGGCGACGATTTCACCGTCGTCGAAGACGAGCGGCTGGCCAAGGACGTCGCCCAGCAACGCGATGCGAAACGGCGCGAGTCGCGCCTGGTCAGCCAGGCCGGCAACCGCATGGAAGACATCATGGCGCAGATGGGCCAGGGCGCCGGCCAGCTGTCGCTGGCACTGGTGGTCAAGGCCGATGTGCACGGTTCGGTGCAGGCGCTGCGCGAGTCGCTGGTCGGTCTTTCCAACGACCAGATCAGGATCAACGTCATTTCTTCCGGAGTAGGCGGCATCACCGAGTCGGACGCGCAGCTCGCCGCCGCCTCGAAGGCCGTCATCATCGGCTTCAACGTGCGCGCCGATGCTTCGGCACGCAAGGTCATCGAGGCCAACGGGCTGGATCTGCGTTATTTCTCGATCATCTACGACGTGATCGACCAGGTGAAGCAGGTCGCGTCGGGCCTGCTCGGCAAGGAGATCCGCGAGGAGATCATCGGCACGGCGCAGGTCATGCAGGTGTTCCGCCATTCCAAGTTCGGCTCGATCGCCGGCAGCCAGGTCCTCGAGGGCGTCATCCGCCGCGGCAAGCCGATCCGCGTACTGCGCAACAACGTGGTGATCTTCGAGGGCGAACTCGACTCGCTGCGCCGCTTCTCGGAGAACGTGGACGAGGTCAAGGTCGGTACCGAATGCGGCATCGGCGTGAAGGGCTACGACCAAGTCAAGGCCGGCGACCAGATCGAGTGCTTCGAGCGCATCGAGATCCAGCGCACGCTTTAAGGGCCGTGCGACCGCGCACGGACGTTGGGCGTTGAAACAGCGCCCACGTCGAGTTTCAACCTGGTTCCCAGCCTGCAGTCCCACCTAAGGTCACATGGCGCAGAAATCCTTCCATCGCACCGACCGCGTCGCAGCGCAGCTGCGGCGCGAGCTTGGGCGGCTCGTGCACGACGCGGTGCGCGAGCACGCGCTGCCATCGGTGAGCGTGTCCGATGTCGAGGTAACACGCGACATGGAGCATGCCAAGGTGTTCGTCACCGCGCTGCAGTCCGAGCGTTCGGCCGAAGCGGTGAAGGGGCTCAAGGAACACGCGCGCGAGATCCGTTACCAGCTCGCGCAGGCGGTCAAGTTGCGGCATGTACCCGAGCTGCATTTCCACTACGACGATTCGGTCGATCGCGGCGAGAAGATCGAAACGCTGCTGCGCGACGCCGCCCAGCGCGATGCATCGGGCGAGCCCGGCGACGACTGAGCCGAAACCGCGAATGACGCGTATCGCGTTCAGACCCTTGCACGGCATCCTGCTGCTCGACAAGCCCGCCGGCGTGAGTTCCAACCACGCCCTGCAGCAGGCCCGCAGACTGCTCCGCGCGGAAAAGGCGGGCCACACCGGCAGTCTCGATCCGCTTGCGACCGGCTTGCTGCCGATCTGCTTCGGTGAAGCGACCAAGATCGCCGGCGTACTGCTCGGCGAATCGAAGGCCTACGAGGCGCTCGCCCGGCTCGGCGCGACGACCGATACCGATGATGCCGACGGCGCCGTTCTTCGCGAGCGGCCCGTTCGGACGTTCGACGATACGACGCTGGAATCCGCGCTGGCGCCGTTGCGCGGCCGGATCCGCCAGCGACCGCCGGTCTACGCCGCGCTCAAGCAGGGCGGCGAGCCTCTTTATGCGAAGGCGCGGCGTGGCGAGATCGTCGAGGTGCCCGAGCGCGAAGTGAATGTGTTCGCGCTTGAGTGCACGGGGCGTGGCGAGGGATGGCTGCGCCTGCGTATCGAGTGCGGCAGCGGCACCTATGTGCGCAGCCTGGTGCGCGATCTCGGCGAGGCGCTGGGGTGTGGCGCGCATGTGGCCGAACTGCGACGGCTGTGGGTCGAGCCCTTCCGCGAACCACGCATGTTCATCCTGGCCGAATTGCAGGCACTGGCCTCCGATCCTGCCGCGCTGGATACCTGCCTGCTGCCGGTCGAAGCGGGCATGGTCGGCTTGCCTGCGGTGCATCTGGACACCGGACAGGCGCGCCGGCTGGGGCAGGG
>DATHOV010000056.1:0-2187 GCA_035484515.1 Lysobacteraceae bacterium | reverse complement strand
AACTTGTCCACCCGTTCGACCATCTCTTGCGCGGCTTTGTTGGTAAAAGTCATGGCCAGAATGGAGTCGGCCATGACGCCGCGATTCTCGATGAGATGGGCAATCCGGTAGGTGATCACCCGGGTCTTGCCGCTGCCCGCGCCGGCGAGCACGAGCAGCGGGCCGTCGCAGTGGCGCACCGCAGCGAGCTGGTCGGGATTGAGTCCGCGCATGCGCTCGGTGATCCGGAAGGGCCGCACATTGTAGCGGCTCGCGCGGATCGCGGATTGCTATCATCGCCCGCTCCATCCGACGCGCGGCGAAGCATGGCCAAGCTGTATTTCTACTATTCGGCGATGAACGCCGGAAAGACCACGACGTTGCTGCAGAGCGCGCACAACTACCGCGAACGCGGCATGCGCACGCTCATCCTTGTCCCGGGCACCGACGGCCATCAGGGCGCCAGCGTGGTTAGTTCGCGCATCGGCCTGAAGGCGCCGGGACGCGCCTTCGCTCGCGAAGACGACCTCGAGGCGCTGGTCCGCGAGGACATCGCCGTCCACGGACCGCTGCACTGCGTGCTGGTGGACGAAGCGCAGTTCCTCGCGCGCACACAGGTCTGGCAGCTTGGCGAAGTGGTCGATCGCCTGCGGATTCCGGTGCTCGCCTACGGTTTGCGCACCGATTTCCGCGGCGAGCTGTTCGAGGGCAGCCAGTACTTGCTCGGCTGGGCCGACGAACTGGTGGAGATCAAGACTATCTGCCACAGCGGCAAGAAGGCGACGATGGTGGTGCGCGTGGACGAGCAGGGCCGGGCCATGACGCAGGGGCCGCAGGTCGAGATCGGCGGCAACGAACGCTACGTCTCGGTCAGCCGTGCCGAGTTCAAGAAGGCGATGGCCGGCGAGGGCGGGATTCCGCAGCTGCAGCGCGAGGCGTCGTCGTCTCAAACGCCGGGATCGTGACCGTCCCCTCACCCTCCACAGGCGTGCAGTGCCGCCTCGGCTTCGCGTCGGACCACGCTGACCGGCATCTCGGCGTCGATCTCGCCGAGCACCTTCGTCAGGGCGCGCCGACCTTGCGCCGTAGTGCCCGTCTGCGCGCATTGGAGTTGCGCGGCGAGCATGCGCGCCTGCCAGAGCAGGCGGCGATGTTCGGCATCGGAGGGCTTGAAGCGACGCTGGATATCGGCGACCTGTGCGGCAGCGTCGGCATCGCGGTGCTGCGCCACGCGCAGTCGCGCGATCGCCAGTTGCGCCTGGCCGGTCGCGGTGTGCATCGGTCCGAAGTCGGCGGCGAGGATCGATTGCGCGCGCAGCAGCAGGGGCTCGGCGGCGGCGGGATCGTTCTGCGCGAGCTTGATCTCGCCAATCTGGCGCAGGCTGACGCCGACCAGGCCGTTGCCGTCGCCGAATTGCTGCGTGCGCAGCGCAAGCGCGCGTCGCGCCAGCGGCTCGGCTTCCGTGTCGCGGCCCGCGCCATGCAGCACCATGGCTAGGTTGAACAGACCGCCGTGCAAGTGCGAGGAGTTGGCCCAGAGGTCGATCGCGCGATGCAGTCTCGATTCGGCGGTGGCGACGTCGCCGCGCTCCCAAGCGATGATGCCCAGCGAATTGCTCATCGAGCCCAGATCGGGGTTGTCGGGGCCGAGCAGGCGGGTGAGCTGGGACTGCGCTTGGGTGAACAGGGCCTCGGCCTGATCGAGCTTGCCCTGGTCTACGTAGATCGCCGCGAGTCCGCGTTCAGCGTCGATGGTCGTGGGATGGCCGGTTCCGTACAACGCGATCGCCAGTCGCTCGGCCGTGCGGTAGGAGTTTTCGGCCGCTGCGCCACTACCGGATTCGCGGTACAGGCTGCCGAGGTTCTGCCAGATCGACACCGCCAGCGGACCCTGTTCGTCGTGGCTCGCGCTCAGCTTCTGGAGGGCGTCGAGCATGCCGGCGAGCGCGATCTTGCCGTGTCCTGCGTCCGCTTCCAGTCCGGCCAGGTCCACCAGGCTTTCGGCGGGCTCCGCGCCGGCTCCGACCAGCGATTCGCGCAGGGCCAGCGCATGTTCGAAATGCGTGCGCGCGGCCGCGCTGTTCTGCAGCGCGCGCTCGCAGCGACCGAGCACCGACTCGTAGTCGGCAGCGTCGCGCTTGGCCGCGTCGCCGTGTTCGTCGAGTTGATCCTCGTGCGCGATCAGCAGATCGCGGCACTTGGCCGGCT
>DATHOV010000055.1:0-2781 GCA_035484515.1 Lysobacteraceae bacterium | reverse complement strand
GAGGAAGTGAAGAGCGGCGTCGGCAACGTGGAACGCGTCGGCGGCCAGTTCGGCCAGATCATCACCCAGGTCAAGACCCTGTCCGAGCGTTTCGACGCGGTCAACCACGGCATGCGCAGCCAGTCGCAGGGCGCCGGCCAGATCGGCGACGCGATGGGCCAGATGATCGACGGCGCGCGGCAGACGTCCGTTTCGCTGCGCGAGTTCAACAGCGCCACCGAGAGCCTGCGCGACGCGGTGGCCGTGCTGAAGCAGGAAATCGCGCTGTTCCAAGTCGGCGGCTGAGCGTCGTCCGCGGCGATGCTCGCCCTTGCCTTCCGCGCAGGCGAATTGCGACTGGCGCTGCCGACGACGGCGGTGATCAAGGTTCTGCCGCGTCGCGCCTTGCGCGCGCTCGCACTGGCGCCTGATGGCGTGATCGGCCTCTTGCCATTTCGCGGAACGCTCACGCCGGTGGTCGATCTGTGCCAACTGCTGCTCGGGCGCGAATGCGCACCCCTGCGCTCGAGCCGCATCATCGTCATGACACTGCCGGGCAACGCCGGATCGCGCCTGCTGGGCCTGCTGGCCGAAGACGTGCTCGATCTGCTGCCGGTCACCGCCACGGTCCCCGGCCTGCGCCTGCCGAACGTGCCCTGGCTCAGCGAGTACGTCGCCGACCAGCCGGACCTGCCGCAACTGCTCGACCCGGCCGCACTGCTTCCCGAACGACTCGAAGCCCTGTTCGTCGCGCAGGCCGACGCATGAGCCGCGATGCCCTGATCAGGCTTATGCAGCAGCGGATCGGCCTGGATGCCGCGTCACTCGGCGAGCGTGTGCTCAACGATGCGCTGGCCGAGTCGCGTGCCGCACTGGGCGTGGCCGACGACGAGGCGCTCTACGGCAAGGCTCTCGTGCGACCGGAAGCCTTTGCCGACATCGTCGAACGCTTCGTGGTGCCCGAATCGTGGTTCTTCCGCGCGCCCGACCAGTACGCCGATCTGGTGCGATTCGCCAACGAACAACGCCATCGCCGGACCCTGCGCGTGCTCAGTCTGCCGTGCGCCAGCGGCGAGGAAGCCTATTCGGCGGTGATAGCGCTGGTCGAAGCCGGATGGTCCGCCGAAGCCATCGACGTGCTCGGCATCGACATCTCGCGGGTCGCGATCGAACGCGCGCAGGCCGGCACGTACCGCAACTACGCCCTGCGCGGCCGGCCGATGGCCGGGTCGTGGATCCAGCCGCAGCCCGGCGGCTTTTCCGTAGCCGCGGGCATCCGGCGCAGCGCGCGTTTTCGCGTCGGCAATGCGCTCGACCCGAACCTGTTCGACACCTGCGAACGCTTCGACGTGGTGTTCTGCCGCAATCTGCTGATCTACCTGCACGCGGAAGCGCGCACCCGCGTGCTCAAGACCCTGCTTGCCGTGCTGGAACCCTGGGGCCTGCTGTTCGCCGGCCAGGCCGAAGTGCTGCAGGGCACCGACTGCGAGTTGAAGCCGTATCCGGGCGGTTGTCCGATGAGCTATGTGCGCGATGTGTCGTCCTCGCCGAAAGTCGCGACACAGCCATCGGTCGATCGGCCCTCTCGCATCGAAGCCGGGACGGAAGCGCGGCCCGCAAGGGCTTCGCGCGCAGCCCCGAGCCCCGTCGAACCCACCGAACTTTCGCCGCAGGCACTCGCCGACGCCGGGCGTCTGGAGGAAGCGCGCCTGGCCTGCGAAAGACGCCTGCAACGCTCGCCCGAAGACATCGACAGCCTGTTCCTGCTCGGCCTGATCGAATCGGCGCGCGCCGACCTGCGCGCGGCCGATGAAGCCTTCGCCAGGGTGTGCTTCCTCGACCGCGACCACCTGCCTGCCATGGATCACCGCATCGCCCTGGCCGAAAGGCAGGGACGGCCGGAACTGGCCGTCGACCTGCGCAGGCGCAGCGAGCGGCTGCGCAAGCGGCTCGGGAGGACGGCATGACCGGCGCGCTCGATCATTGCTGGCGGCGGATCGGCGTGTACGGCGGCGACCAGAGCTGCCCGATGCTGGTCGAAACCCTGCATTGCCGGAATTGCGTGATCTTCTCCGATGCCGCGCGGACCCTGTTCGAGCGCGAATCGGAGGCCGATGCACCCGAGGAATGGCAGCGCACCGGCAGCGCCCAGGAGAGCCTGCGGCCGGCGCTGGTGTTCCGCCTCGGAGAGCAATGGCTCGGAATGCCGCCCCTGCTGGTTGCCGAGGTGGCAGGCCGGCAGCCGATCCGGCGCCTTGCGCATCGCACGACCGGCCGCCTGGAAGGCGTCGTCAACGTACGCGGCGAGTTGTGCCTGTGCGTCTCGCTGGGCGAACTGCTGGGACTGGGCGAACGCGGCGACTCCGGCAGAACCGGGCGGATGGTCCTGGTCTGCGACGACCAGACGCGCGTGCTCGCCTTCCGCTGCGAGGAAGTGCTCGGCCTGCAGCACTTCCCCGACGCCAGCATGCAGCCCGCGCCCGACACCCTGCCCGAGCCGCTCCGGCATTGCGTGGAAGGGCTGTTCCCGATGAAGGCCGGGCACGTGGCCATGCTCGATGGCAAGGCGGTTCTGGATCTGCTGCAACAGGCGCTGTTCGCATGAACGCCCTGTGGCCGCTGATGCAGGAAGAGTTGCATCGGCTGCTGCCGCAGCTGCGCGGTTTCAGCAATCGCCTCGCGCTTGCGGATGACGCGACCACGGCTGCGCAATGGCAGCGACGCCTGCAGGCGTTCCTGGGCGCCACTCGTGCACTCGGCGACACACCCCTGCCGGACTTCATCGGGACGATGCTGCCGGTC
>DATHOV010000054.1:0-3422 GCA_035484515.1 Lysobacteraceae bacterium | reverse complement strand
GATCACGCTCGGGTGGCGCGCAAGCGCGCCATCGAGGTCGAATTCGCGCAAGCCGATGCCGCGATGCTCGAGGCGTTGCGCAGGCTGAATCTCAAGGCCTTCGAGCAGGGCTTCGGTTTCCGGGCGCCCGTGCAGTTCGATATAGCCCACGACGACGTCCACGCCATCGGATGCCTGCTTGCGCGCGGCTTCGAGCATCGCGTAGGACTTGCCGACGCCCGCCGAGGCGCCGAAGAAGATCTTCAGCCGACCGCGACGCGCGCGCGCCTCGTCTTCCTGCACGCGCGCGAGCAAGGCGTCCGGATCGGGACGCTCTGCGGAAGGCTTGCCTGGCATGCGTGCGGACATCGCCACCATCATGCCGGCTGGCGAGCGATCATTGCCAGCGCTTGTCGAGCATCAGGTTGAGCTGGAGCACGTTGACGCGCGGCTCGCCGAGGATCCCGAATGTCCGCGGCTCGGTCGCCCGATCGACCAGCGCCTGCACCTGCGACGGATCGAGATGACGGATGCGCGCCACGCGGGCTACCTGGTACTGCGCCGCCGCCGGCGAAATCTGCGGATCCAGGCCGCTGCCGGAGGCGGTGACCAGATCGACCGGCACCGCCTTGCCGGCGCTGGCCGGGTCTGCCGCATGCAGCGCATCGACGCGCTGCTTCACCGCATCGATCAGCGCCGGATTGTTGGTTCCCAGATTCGATGCGCCCGACGAGCCCGCGTTGTAAGCCTGCGGCGAAGTCGCGGACGGACGTCCCCAGAAATAACGCGGATCGTCGAACGGCTGGCCGATCAGCGACGAACCGGTCGGTTTGCCTTCGTGCTCGGTCACGCTGCCGTTGGCCTGTTCGTGGAAAGCTGCCTGCGCGATGCCGGTCACCAGCAGCGGATAGGCCACGCCGGTGACCGCGGTCATCAGCACCAGCATCATCAGCGATTGTCGCAGCAGCTTGATCATCGCATCACCGTCGGGGTAGCTTCGGGGTTCGAGGTCGTATCAGAAGTGAAAGATGATGTCGCTGGAAAGGATCGTCTCGTGTGACTTGTCCGGCGCGATGCCGGCGTTCGAGTTGCCGTTGAACGCCGGTCCATCCAGGGAACGATAGGTCGCGATCTCGGGCCGCACTTCGATTTGCGGCGAGAACCAGTGCTGCCATCCCAGCGCGAATGTGACGTAGCGCGTTGCAACGCCGGTTCGCTGCCCCTCGCGATCCCAGTAGTATTCGGGACGGATCGAGAAATTGTTCAATGGATCGGGGCTGTAGTTGAGGTAGCTGACCGTGGCAAGCGTTTCGGCCCTGCATGTCAACACCGCTGCGTTCGCGCAGATCGCCATGTCCGGTGCGTTGAACGGGATGAAGTGCGATGAGAAGGGCGCTCCGCCGTTGGCATAGATGGTCTGGACGTCGCTGTTGAGTTCGTTGGGGACATCGTTCTCGAACAGCTTGTAGGCCTCGCTCGACAGGTGCCAATGTTCGTTGAACGTGTGATAGAAGGTGAACCCGTACCATTGCAGGTTGTTGTAGCCGTAGCGGCCCGAATTGATCGCGTCTGCGGTCGGCGTGAAATCGGTCTTGCCGTCGTCGCTCACGTAGCGGATCAGCAGGCTCACCGATGGCATCGAGCCGGGGTCCTTCTTGAACGTCGAGCCCGGGTACAACGGGTTGTAGCCGAGATCGCCAGGCCCGGTTCCAGGAACGTTCGGATACGGATTGGTCCAGCGTTCGCTCAGGTGGGTTGGCCATGCCTCGGTTCCCGCAGTCAAGCCAACGCCGACAGTCCAGTTCTTGTTGAGGGCGACAGTACTCTCGAGGCCGGTATTGGTGTAGTTGTCGAAGGAATACGACATCGAGTGCGTGTACATGTAGTTGTTCGGGGCGAGCTGTGCCTCGATGTCCGGTATCGAGATGAACCTGCCGAGGCGCAGCATCAGCCCGTCGGCGACCTGCGGGACGAACAACTCGCCGTAGATCATCGGAAAGTCGTAGCCGTTCACCTTGTTCTCGTCGAGCAGCTGGTAGCTCGCCAGACCGTAGGCAATGGTGTAGCGGTAGTTCTCTCCGTACAGCATCGACAGGCGCATGCCCCAATCGACATGATCGGTCTGCACCGTGTCGGGAAAGCGATCGAGATAGAGGACAGCCTGGTCAAGCGTGATCGTGTTCGGGGTGTACAGGTACGCTGCAGGTGCGTTGCCGCCGGGCTTGGTGGAACTCGTACTGACGTTGCCCCCCACATCGAGCCAGCCGTACAACTGAAAGTGGTTGCGCGAAAACCAGTCGCCGAGACTCGTATCGGCAAGCGCGGTCATCAGCGGGCTGTCCACCGAATTCGGAAGCGTCACGCCGAGCGACGTCGCACCACCGTAGGGCCACTCGGTGAAGGGCATCGGAGGCGTCGACTGTGCCGCAGCAGGCCAGTGTTTGCGTCGACTCGGCGGCGCTTTAGGGTCGGACGGCGCTGCTGCCTGGCCTTCTTCGAGGCGGTAGTCGTTGCCTAGCCGCTCCCAGAATCCCTTTCCAAGATACGCGTCGAGGCAGCTGTAATTCTTGTACGGATCGCATGGACCTGCAGAGCCGTAACCCGCAACCGGCGGAGGAGTTGGTGCCGTGGTCATTGGGGGGGCCGCCGCTGGTGCGGTCGGCGCGCCAGTCTGTTCGGCCGAAGCGACTGCGTCCCCGCCCGCGACGGCCTGACCGGTCGGTAGGACCGCGAGCAGGATCGCCATCGAAAGCAACTTCTTGCTGTTCATCACTTTCCCCTGAATGCCACAATTCAAGATCTGTAGTAGGTATTGGGCGCAAGGCCCCGAAAATCGCTCAGATGCCGGCGTAACCGCCGAGCCAGTAGTCGTCGTCTTCGTTCGCCGGAGTCCGTACGGCTTCCTGCGCGGAAACGTTGCGCGGCAGTTCGAATGACGAGTCGAATGGAACGCAGTTCCCGTCGTTGGCTGCATGACCGTCGCCGATGTCGATGGCGCGCGGCGGAACCGTGGACAGTAGTTGGGCTTGCATGACGCGAAGGCTCCTCATGTGAGATGCAGCAGGACAAGGATCATGTCGATCAGCTTGATGCCGACGAACGGCACGATGATTCCGCCGACGCCGTAGACCAGCAGGTTCCGGCGCAGCAACGCACCCGCGCCGAGCGCGCGGTACTTCACGCCCTTGAGCGCGAGCGGGATCAGGAAAATGATGATCAGCGCGTTGAAGATCACCGCCGAAAGGATCGCGCTTGCCGGCGTGGCCAGATGCATCACGTTGAGCGTGTTCAACGCCGGATAGGTCGTCGAGAACGCGGCCGGGATGATCGCGAAGTATTTCGCGATGTCGTTGGCGATGCTGAACGTCGTGAGCGAGCCGCGCGTCATCAGCATCTGCTTGCCGGTCTCGACGACCTCGATCAGCTTCGTCGGGTTGCTGTCG
>DATHOV010000053.1:0-2463 GCA_035484515.1 Lysobacteraceae bacterium | reverse complement strand
CACCTCGGTCATGACCTTTTCGACCTTGCCCCAAGCCGGACAAGGATCATTCGGCAGTGATTCGCACGCTTTCACCCAATCCATCCAGTCGCCGTAGCTGTTGGTGAAGGCCCAGGCGACGTGCGTGTTGCTTCCCACGATCACGGCGGGGATGCCGGGCCGGGTGAAGCCGCCGACGTCGACCTTGCCGTCGGGAGCCTTCGGATCGGCGTAAAGCAAGCGTGCGCGGAACCAGATGTCGGGTGCGCGCAGTCCCAGGTGCATGTCGTCGGCGACGATTGCGCGGCCGTCCTTCGTCAGTGCGCCGGAGACCGCGAAGTTGTTGCTGCCCGGCGACATCGAATCGGCGAAGGCCTTCGCTTTCTGTGCGCCAGGGATCGGCAGCTTGCGCAGGTCGAGCGTGGCTGCGTCGGGCAGCGTCGCGTCGCCGCGCGGCTGGCCTTCCAGCGGCGCGTCCCAGCTCGTGCCATCGCGCGATATCAGCGCCCAGAGCGCGGACGGAACATGTTGCCGGATCTTCCACATCGCGAGCTCGCGCTCGTTGTCGCCACCCTGCAGGTCGAAATACATCGCATAGCCGACCAGTGGCGTGTCCGCGAGCTGCCAGGGTTTCGGCTTCATGCCCAGCAGAAGGTAGGGCCAGGGACGCACCTTCAGGCCAGCCAGGCCCGCGTTGACGCCGTCGGCGTAGGCCTGAAGTTGCGGCAGCTTGTCCCCGGCAATCGCGCCGAGATCGCCGAGCGCGTGCGCGCGGAAGCGGTGCGCGCGATGCTTCTTGTCCAACTCGAGCGCGATCGGCCCGAACAGCTCGGACAACTCGCCGGCCGCGGAGCGGCGCGCCAGATCCATCTCGAAGAAACGTTCCTGCCCGTGCACATAGCCGAGCGCACGCAACGCGTCGGTCTCGTTCGCGGCGTGGATCGTGACCACGCCGAGCGCATCGCGCTGGATGTCGACGGGCGCCGAAAGACCGGGCAGGTCGACGCTGCCGTCGAGCGTGGCCAGGCTGCCGCGCAGCAGCCACCAGCCGGTCGCGAACGCGATGACGATCAGGACCAGCAATGCGGGCACGCCGCGCTTGAGCCACCGGATCATGTACGTCCTCCGTCGAAGCGGGGAGCTTAGCGGATGGCTTGCGTGGCGTGCGGGAATCGGTCAGGATCGGCCCATGTCCTGCATCCTTCCCTGGCCCACCTCGTCGCCGATCGCATCGGCGCAGGCTCGCGCGCGCTTTCGAACAACAATCGGAACAACAACGCCAACCTCCAGCAGGCCGGCGATTAGCGCGTAGAAGTTCCACTCCCGCTCATCCCCGAAACCTGCGCCGAAAGCGCGGGTTTTTTGCTTTTCAGGCCCATCGAATTTCGTTCTCCCTCCCATCGCAGACAAGGAACAACCACCATGTGCTCCATCCTCGGCGTCTTCGACCTCCGTAGCGGCACCGACATCACGCTGCTGCGGCCCCTTGCTCTTTCGCTGTCGGCGCAGCAACGTCATCGCGGTCCCGACTGGAGCGGCGTGCATGCCGACGAGGCAGCGATCCTCGTGCACGAGAGGCTGGCGATCGTCGATCCGGCAGGCGGTTCCCAGCCGCTGCGTTCGGCCGACGGGGCATTGGTGCTCGCGGTGAACGGCGAGATCTACAACCATCGCGAGCTGGAGTCGCGCCTGACGACTTCGTACGCGTTCCAGACCGGTTCGGACTGCGAGGTACTCAACGCGCTCTACGCGCAAGGCGGCGATCCCGGGGCATGGCTCGACCAGGTCAACGGCATCTTCGCGTTCGCGCTCTGGGATCGGACCGGGCGACGCGTGCTGATCGCGCGCGATCCCGTGGGTGTGTGCCCGCTCTACTGGGGGCATGACGGCGACGGAAGGTTGTGGGTCGCTTCGGAGATGAAGGCCATCGCACGGCTTTGCGACGACGTCAGCGCGTTTCCGCCGGGACATTGGTACGACAGCGCGACAGGCGCATGCATACGCTATTACACGCGCGACTGGCGCGACTACGATTCGGTCGCCGGCATCAAGGTGTCCGCGCAGCAATTACGCGAGGCCTTCGAGGCCGCCGTGCATCGGCAGATGATGAGCGACGTACCCTACGGCGTGCTGTTGTCGGGCGGACTGGATTCATCGCTGGTCGCGGCCTGCGCCGCGCGCTTCGCCCGCAGGCGCATCGAGGAGGACGACAGGTCCGAGGCCTGGTGGCCGCGCCTGCACTCGTTCGCGATCGGGCTCGAGGGTTCTCCGGACCTTGCCGCCGCCGAGGTCGCGGCGATGGCGCTCGGCACCGTGCACCACGGATTCCGCTACACGTTCGAGGAAGGGCTCGATGCGCTGCCTGATGTGATCCGCCATATCGAAACCTACGACGTCACCACGATCCGCGCGTCGACGCCGATGTACCTGCTCGCGCGGCGGATCAAGGCGATGGGCGTGAAGATGGTGCTGTCCGGCGAGGGT
>DATHOV010000052.1:0-9533 GCA_035484515.1 Lysobacteraceae bacterium | reverse complement strand
GCGCTGCCGCTGTACCACATCTTCTCGCTCACCTCGAACTGCCTGATCTTCATGAAGATCGGCGGCCTCAACCACCTGATCACCAATCCGCGCGACATGCCTGGCTTCGTGCGCGAACTCAAGACCAGCGGATTCACCTGCATCACCGGCGTCAACACGCTGTTCAACGGCCTGCTCAACACGCCCGGGTTCGACCAGCTCGATTTCTCGAAGCTGCACATGACCCTCGGCGGTGGCATGGCCGTGCAACGCGCCGTGGCCGAGCGCTGGAAGAAGGTCACCGGTTGCGCGCTCATCGAGGCCTATGGCCTGACCGAAACCTCGCCAGCGGCCTGCATCAACCCGCTGGACATGAAGGAGTACAACGGCTCGATCGGCATGCCGGTGCCGTCCACGGACGCCTGCCTGAAGGACGAGGACGGCAGCATCGTGCCGGTCGGCGAAGTCGGCGAGCTGTGCATCAAGGGTCCGCAGGTGATGCTCGGTTACTGGCAGCGCCAGGAGGAGACCGACAAGGTCATCGACATCGAAGACTGGCTGCGCACCGGCGACATGGCGAAGATGGACGAGAAGGGCTACTTCTACATCGTCGACCGCAAGAAGGACATGATCCTCGTCTCCGGCTTCAACGTGTACCCGAACGAAGTCGAGGATGTGATCGCGCAGATGCCGGGCGTGATGGAAGTCGCGGCAGTCGGCGTGCCCGACGAGAAGTCCGGCGAGGCGGTGAAGGTCGTGATCGTCAAGAAGGATCCGAACCTGACCGCCGAGGCGGTGAAGGCCTACTGCAAGGAAAATCTCACCGGCTACAAGCTGCCAAAGGTCGTCGAGTTCCGCACCGAGTTGCCGAAGACGAATGTCGGCAAGATCCTGCGGCGCGAACTGCGGGATGCGCCGGCTGCCAGCGCCGCCAAGTAACGCAGGCCGATAGCAAGCCGCTCCGAAGGCGAGTCCTGCGATGCCAACGGAATGGACGCCTCTGCGGTGAGGTGAGGCTATCCACTCCACTACGACTCATTCCAGGGCCGGTTCGACGCCGGCCTGCCTTCGTGTGCGCCCGAAACACTCAGGAACCGATTGTGGAGCGCGTTGTATCGCGCAAGAATCGGTCGCGAGCGCTGTCCAAGCCCCGAGATTGCCGACCGCTGAGCGCTCCATCCGGCCGACACCCTGCAAAGGACCATCGCCATGCCTCCCGTCGAACTTCTTCTGCCACGCCATACCTACGCGACGCTGCGCGTCGACGAACAACCCGAAGCCGCGATCTACTGGATGTCGATGCACGCCGACCTCCAGCGGCATCCCGGGCGCGCATGCTTCAGGACCGAACTGATCGACGACATTCTCGACTACCAGCGCCTGCTGGCGCGCCGGCTCGAGGTCGAGTCGGGAAATGCTCCGGGCGGATTGGCTCACGTCGTGCTCGCATCCTGCGACGACAGCTTCAATCTCGGCGGGGATCTCGCCTTGTTCGCCGAGGCGATACGCCGGCGCGATCGGCCGGCGCTGTTCGATTACGCAAGCCGGTGCGTGCGCGGCGTGCATGCGTTCCACGACGGGCTTGCCGGCCGCGCGCACACCATCGCACTGGTGCAGGGCGATGCGCTGGGCGGCGGCTTCGAAGCGGCGTTGAGCTGCCATACCATCGTCGCCGAGGAAGGCGTCGGCATGGGCCTGCCCGAAGTGCTGTTCGACTTGTTCCCGGGCATGGGCGCCTACAGCTTCCTGTGCGAGCGCGTGAGTCCGCGGGTTGCCGAGCGCCTGATGCTCGAAGGCCGCGTCTATTCCGCCGAAGAACTCCACAAGCTCGGCCTGGTCGACGTGCTGGCCCCGAAGGGCGAAGGCGTGCGAGCGGTGCACGAGGTGATCCGCAACAACCGTCGCATTCCGCATGCCTGCCGCGCGATGCACCAAGTCGCCCGCTCCGCGAACCAGTGCTCCCTCGATGCCCTGATGAGGATCACCGAGATCTGGGTCGATACCGCAATGCAGCTCGGCGACAAGCCGCTGCGCACGATGGAGCGTCTGGTGAAGGCCCAGGAGCGTCGCGGCAAGAGTCGCTGGGAGGCGAATCCCGCGTTCGCACCTGCGTCGTGAGTGGCCGGGTCAGGTCGGCGGCGTATCCCCGGATGCGCCGTCGGACGGGCTCGTGGCTCCTTTCGGGGCGCCAATCTGCCGGAGCAGCGCCGAGGATGCCGTTTCGAGCAATCCGCTGATCTCGCCCAGGTCGCGGCGCCAGCTCGTCGCGAGCATGCCGCCGGTTTCGCGCATCAGCAGAGCACAGCGTTCCGCCAGCGACAACGCGCCGAGGTTCACCGCCACGCCTCGCAGCGCATGCAGCGCTTCACGCGCTTCCTCCCAGTTGCGGCCAGCCGCAGCGTGCTCGAATTTCGAGACGCAACGCGCGGCATCCTTGAGGCATTGATCGAGCAGGTTGCGGACCGCTTCTTCGCCGACGTTCATCTCGATCAGATCCTGCAATACGCCGCCTTGCGGAGCCTCGTCGACGACAGCCTCGGCGACCGGTTCCTGTCTGCCGTCGGCGCCGGCGATGCGCGCCAGCGTATCGAGCAGCCGCTCGATCACCACCGGCTTGCTCAGGAAGGCGTAGGCGCCGTTCGCCTCGACTTCGCGCATGGCCTCGACCGTCACGTCCGCGCTGAGCACGACGATGGGCGTGCGCTGCTGGCGCCCGGCCTGCATGACCCGCGCCTGCTTGATCACGTCGAGACCGCTCAGGTCGGGCATGTGCAGATCGAGGATCGCGGCGTCGAGGTCGTTCGCTGCCAGCGCATCGAGCGCTTCCTCGCCGTTGCAGGCGAATACCACTTCATGCCCCGCCCGCTCGAGCAGCCGGCGCATCACCGCGCGGTTGGAGGCCAGATCGTCGGCGACCAGCAGGCGCAGCGACCGTACGCGCGCGCGATGTCGCACGAGCGGGTTGTCCATCGAGATCACCTGCGCGCCTGCGCGCGCAGCGCCGTCGGCACGTTCGCCAAGCGAATCGTCGCGCGTGCTCGTTGCGACTTTCTGCTCGGCATGCGTGAACGGGAGCTCGACCCAGAAATGGGTGCCGCCGCCGGGGTTGTCCTCCAGGCCGATGCGGCCTTCGAGCATGTCGACGAGCGTCTTGGTGATCGTTATGCCGAGCCCGGTGCCGCCATGCCTGCGACTCGGGCTGGCGTCGATCTGCTCGAACGGCTGGAAGATGCGCTCGCGATCGCCTGCCGGGATGCCGATTCCGGTATCGCGGATCGAGAAGCGAAGCACCTGTCGCCGACCGTCGGGTTCGCCTATGGTCTGCACCTGCAGGCGTACCCAGCCCTGTTCGGTGAACTTGAGCGCGTTGTTGAGCAGGTTCAACAGGATCTGGGTCAGGTGACCCGCATCGCCGACGATCCAGTCGGGCACCGTGTCGTCCATCTGCACGATCAGTTGCAGGTTCTTCGACGCTGCGAGAGGCAGTTGCACCGTGCGGACCTTGCGCACGAGCTGGCGCAGGGAGAAGGCGCCGTCCGTCCGCCGCAGCTTGCCCGCTTCGATCGCGGCGAAATTGAGCACGTCCTCGATCACGATCAACAGGCTCTGCGCGGAGGTCTGGATGATGTCGGCACACTCGCGCTGTTCCGGACTGAGCCGGGTACTGGTCAGCACCTCGGACATCCCGATGATGCCGTTGAGCGGCGAGCGCAGTTCATGGCTCATCGTTGCGACGAAGCGGGTCTTGGCGGCGTTCGCGCGCTGCGCCTCGTCGATCGCTTGGGTCAAGGCACGCAGCAGGCTGGCGAGATAGAGCGGTATGGCGATCAAGCCCACCCACAGCCCCCAACCGAGGTAGGGATTGGCCTTCCAGTACGGCGTCAGCAACAGGACCGCGCCGAACGCGACGGTGGCATGCAGCACAGCCAGGCGCAGGTAGCGTTCGCCGTAGCGAAGACCATTGCCGATCGTGACCCACATCAGCACGACATACAGCAGCGACGTCTGCGCGCCATCGACCACCATCAGCACCGAGATCGCGCTGTAGTCGAGCAGCATGCCGAACCAGCGCCGCAGGTCCGAGGATCCCGGATGGTGCAGCACCTCCAGCATCAGCAACACGCTGCATGCGAATTCGATGCCGACGACCGCGTAGAGCAGGCGTGCAACCCCTACCGCGCGCGGCTCGTGGATGCCGGTGACGACGACATAGACCAGGAACACCAGCGTGATCGCCAGCCGCACCAGGATCTGCTGATGCTCGCTGTCCTGCCTGCGCCGCAGGCGCTTGCGAAGGTTCCGAATGAGCGCGCTCATGGCGTCGCCGCTCCGCTCAGTTGAGCTTCGAGCGGACCCTGACTCTCGAATAGAGCGCGCAGATGTCGGCGACACGCTCCTGGTTGCGGAGCAATGAGTCCACGCAGCCCGGGTCGAAATGCAGGCCGCGCTGGTCGCGCAGGTACTGAAGGGCGCGATCGAGTTCCCATGCCTCCTTGTACGGACGCGGCGAGAGAAGCGCATCGAGCACGTCAGCCACCGCGACGATACGCGCGTAGAGCGGGATCGCCTCGCCGACCAGGCCATCCGGATAACCGCCGCCATCGTAGCGTTCGTGGTGGCGCAGTGCGATCAGGGCGCTCGTCAGGATGAAGCGGTTGGTGCTGTCGCTGAGCAGTTCGTACCCGATCTCGGGATGGCGGCGCATGACCGCCATCTCATCCGGCGTCAGCGCGCCGCGCTTGAGCAGGATGGCGTCGGGGATCGCGATCTTGCCGAGATCGTGCAGGGGTGCTGCCAGTTCGACCATGCGAACGTCGTCGTCGCTCATTCCCATGCCTTCGGCGATCAGGCTGGCGAAATGGGACATCCGCTCCAGATAGGCGCTCGTTCCGGTATCCCGGTATTCGATCGCGCGTGCGAGCCTGATCAGCGTCTCGCGTTCGCGTTCCTGGACTTCGTGCATGCTCGCGAGCAGGCGTTGTTCCAGCGACAGCGCGCGCTGCTTGTTGCTCTCGCTGTATTGCCGCAGCTGCAGCAGGTTGTGGCAACGGGCGCGCATCTCGCGCGGCTTGATGGGCTTGGTCACGAAATCGATGATGCCGGCGTCGAGCGCTGCCTGGCGTACCGGCTCATCGCCGACCACGGTGACCAGCACGATCGGCACATCGCGATGGATCAACGGCGCGCGGAATCGCCTTGCGAACTCGAGGCCATCCATCCCGGGCATGCGGTAGTCGAGCAACACGAGGTCGGGACGGATACGGTCGGTCGAGTTCAGCGCTTCGATCGGGTTCTCGAAATCCAGGATCGCCACTCCGGACATTTCCTGCAGCACGGCGCGCAACAGGTCGCGCGCGGACTGCTGGTCATCGATTATCAGAACGTTCACGGCCCCTCCCCGTCTCGGCGATCCCGGATCGCCGTCCGACAGGCCGAGGATACGTCGCGCGCGCGCGATTGACCACACCTCGACCTGCTTGCCGACTCCACTCTGCCGTCGGTCGGCGCTATGCGATGTGCGCAGGATCACGGTCCTGCCGACTAGGCATTCGGCTCGTTGAGAACCGGAACGAGGCGGGCGGAGCCAATTACTGCCTGTAGCCGGCCGCTAAGCCGAATGTTCCGGACGCATGTACGGGAACAGCAGCACATCGCGGATCGACGAGGAGCCGGTGAACAGCATCACCAGCCTGTCGATACCGACGCCAAGGCCGCCGGTCGGCGGCATGCCTACCTCGAGCGCGCGGATGTAATCGGCATCGAAGTGCATCGCCTCGTCGTCGCCGCCCTCCTTCGCGTCGACCTGCGCCTGGAAGCGGGCGGCCTGATCTTCGGGGTCGTTGAGTTCGGAGAAGCCGTTCGCGAGTTCCTTGCCGCCGACAAAGAGTTCGAAACGGTCGGTAACGCCCTTCTCGGTATCGGACTCGCGCGCGAGCGGCGACACCTCGACCGGGTAATGGGTGATGAAAGTCGGCTGGATCAGGTTCGACTCGACGGTCTTCTCGAAGATCTCCAGCAGCAGCTTGCCCCAGCCGTAGCCGGGCTTCACCGGTATGCGCAGGCGCGCGCAGTGCGTGGCCAATGCGTCGTGGTCGCGGCAATCGGCCGCAGTGATGTCCGGATTCATTTCACGCACGGCTTCTTCCAGCTTCCAGCGCCGGAAAGCCGGGCCGAGGTCGATGTCCGCTCCATCCCAGTGCATCTGCGTCGTGCCGATCGCCTCGACTGCGACATCGCGGATCATGGATTCGGTCAGGTCCATCACCTCGATGTATGTGGCATAGGCCTCGTACAGCTCGAGCATCGTGAACTCGGGGTTGTGCCTGGTGGACACGCCCTCGTTGCGGAAGTTGCGGTTGATCTCGTAGACGCGCTCGAAACCGCCCACGGTCAGGCGCTTGAGGTAGAGCTCTGGCGCGACGCGCAGGTATAGGTCGAGATCTAGCGCGTTGTGGTGGGTGACGAACGGCCTGGCGACCGCGCCGCCCGGGATGTAATGCATCATCGGCGTCTCGACCTCGAGGAAGCGCCTCGCGTCGAGCCAGCGCCGCATCGCACCGATGACGCGCGAACGCTTGACGAACACCTCGCGCGCTTCGGGATTGACGATCAGGTCGACGTAGCGCTGCCGGTAGCGCTGCTCGACGTCCGCAAGACCATGCCACTTGTCCGGCAACGGACGCAGCGACTTGGTGAGCAGCCGCAGCGCGTCGCAGCGCACGGACAGCTCGCCCGTCCTCGTGCGCATCAGCACGCCCTCGGCGGCGACGATGTCGCCCACATCCCAACCCTTGAATGCCTCGTAGGCATCGCCGAGCGCCGTTGTCTGCAGGAATAGCTGCAGCCGCCCGCTGACATCCTGGATCTGCGCGAAGCTCGCCTTGCCCATGATGCGCTTGGCCATCAGGCGGCCGGCGACCTTCACGCGACGTGCGACGGCATCGAGCGTTTCGGCGGTGGCCTCGGCGAATTCGGCCTGCAGATCGCCCGCATGATCCACGCGGTGGAAGTCGTTCGGGAACGCGATGCCTCCCTGTGCGCGCAGGGCCGTCAGCTTCGCGCGCCGTTCCGCGATCAGCTTGTTTTCGTCGGGCGGCAGATGGTCTTCGGAATCGCTCATGGCAGTCGTATCAGCCTGTTGTTCGGTCACGGGATCATCCGTTCATCCGTCGACAGGCTCAGGACGAACGGATGATCGCTCGTCTGTCGGTTCCGTTCGTGGTGAGCCTGTCGAACCACGAACTTCGGCTGTCGCTCCAGTCCATCCAGAGCGTAGAGCATCACGCCGCATCGCTGCGTTTGGATCCCGCCTCCAGCCCCGACTTCAGGCTCGCCTCGACGAATTCGTCCAGGTCGCCGTCGAGCACCTTCTGGGTGTCGCTGCGCTCGATGCCGGTGCGTAGATCCTTGATGCGGGACTGGTCGAGCACGTAGTTGCGGATCTGGCTGCCCCAGCCGATGTCGGACTTGGTCGCCTCCAGGCGATCCTTCTCGGCATTGCGCTTCTGCACTTCGAGTTCGTAGAGCTTGGCCTTGAGCATCTTCATCGCGGTGTCGCGATTCTGGTGCTGGCTGCGGCCGGTCTGGCAGGCGACGACCGTGTTGGTCGGCATGTGGGTGATGCGCACCGCGGACTCGGTCTTGTTGACGTGCTGGCCGCCCGCGCCGGACGAACGATACACGTCGGTCCTCAGGTCGGCCGGATTGATTTCGATATCGATGTCGTCGTCGACTTCCGGCGACACGAACACCGAGGTGAAGCTCGTGTGTCGGCGATTGTCCGAGTCGAACGGCGATTTCCGTACGAGCCTGTGCACGCCGATCTCGGTCTTCAGCCAGCCGTAGGCATAGTCGCCCTCGACGCGGAACGTCGCCGACTTGATGCCCGCGACCTCGCCCGCGCTGGCTTCCATCAATTCGGCCTTCCAGCCGCGCGATTCGCACCAGCGCAGGTACATGCGCAGCAGCATCTCGGCCCAGTCCTGCGCCTCGGTGCCGCCGGCGCCGGCCTGGATGTCGACGAAAGCGTTCGCCGGATCCATCTTTCCCGAAAACATGCGGCGGAATTCGAGTTCCTCGACACGCTTCGTGTGGCCGTCGACGTCTACGGCGACCGCCTGCGCGGTTTCATCGTCCTGTTCGGATTCGGCCAGTTCGAGCAGCTCCTCGGCGCTGGCCAGGCCGTTCTCGATGCTGCGGATACCGTCGACGACCTTTTCCAGCGCGGCCCGTTCCTTGCCCAGCGCCTGCGCCTTGTCCGGGGCGTTCCAGATATCGGGAGCCTCGAGCTCCCGGTTCACTTCCTCGAGGCGTTCGACCCGGTTGTCGAAGTCAAAGATACCCCCGGAGCGACGAGAGTCGGGCTCGGAGGTCGGCGATGCGGAAGCGGATGGGGTTGGTCTCGATCATGGGTTGCGGGAGGCGACGGAAAGGCTGCGCATGTTAGCAGAGCGAGGGGGCGCCTCGGCCTTCTCCAATCACAGCGCCATCAGCGTCGCATCCAGAAAGGGGGATGTGCCCAATCGATCCCATCGGTTCCCCTCGACATCCTGCCCCTCGGCCCACCCCGCTTTCAGGCTCCTGCCTGTCATCCTGAGCGAAGCGAAGGCTCTGTGCGCAAAGGACCTTCCGTGACGTGCACGATCCGTCCGCAACCTTCACACCGCCCTCGAAATCCTTGAAGTTTGTCCAGACCGACTTCAAGTTTCCCTTCACCGACTTCAAGTCGGCCTGGACAAACTTCAAGGAATTCGGGGCAGGTTCGCCGTCCCGAGGGCCTGTTGACGCTGTTTTCCGCCGGAGCGCTGTGCTCGTGACGTCCCCTGGTGATCGGGGCGAGGCGATTTGAGTCGATGGCGCCGACCGCAAGCGATTCCTCGAAGCGCCCGGCGAGGTGATCAGCGCGTCAACGGGTCCCATCGGCAGACCAAGGCCTCGCGTCCGAGTCGGAGGATCGAATGCAAGCGACACTCGGACCGGTTCCGGATTGCGTGCGTATCACGTTGCAAGGCGTGCGGGTGAAACTTGATCGCCTAGAAATCACGTTGACTCACGTGCGGATGAAGTTGCCTGGCGTGCGGATGCAGTTGCATCGCCAACGGACGAAACTGCATCCCCTGCAGATGAAGCTTCATCCGCGCGGACGAAGTTGCATCCGCTGCAGCTGAAGTTGCATCCCGAGCGGATGAAGTTGACTCCCGTGCGGACGAAGTTGAATCGCTTGCGGATGAAGTTGACTCACGTGCAGACGAAGTTGACTCGCGAGCGGATGAAGTTGCATCCGCAGCGGATTAAGTTGGCGCCACGCGGATCAGGTTTCGTTTCCTGCGGATGCAGTTTCGTTTCCTGCGGATCAAGTTTGGTTTCCGAGGAATGCAGTTGCTTTGCGTGACGGAAAAGGTGGCGTTCGGGGCGGTGCAGATGCCTTGCCGGGCACCTCAAGCTGCAGACGGCGCGTCCGCAAGTGATGGCGCGACGGGAGCAACTGCATCCGTCCAATCTTCCGGATGGGTCCATTGAAGCGAAAACCGCGAGGGGATGAAAAAAGAGCGGCC
>DATHOV010000051.1:0-13645 GCA_035484515.1 Lysobacteraceae bacterium | reverse complement strand
CCCCGGAATCGAAGACGTTCAGCTGGAGGGCATCCTGCATGCCCTGTCCGATCCCGTGCGCGTGGCGATCTACGCCCAGCTGGCCGGAGCGGACTGCGCCACCATCTGCTCGAACTTCCTCCAGATCAGCGACCGCAGCATCCCCAAGTCCACCCTGTCCCAGCACTTCCGTGCCCTGCGCGAAGCCGGCCTGGTCCGCAGCGAGCGGCAGGGCGTGGAAATGCACAACACCAGCCGCTGCAAGGAGGTCGAGCAGCGGTTTCCGGGGTTGCTGCCGGCGATCCTGCATGCGCATGGTGTGCAGGCGGCGGGCAGGGGGCGCGGGGCGAAGCGGAAGGCCGCTGCCAGGAAGACGAAGTCTGGTTGATCAATGGTGATTAATGGGGTCGTCCCCATTAATTCCGCTACGACGCGTGATCGCCGGCAACGGCCGGAGCGATGTGCGCCACTGCGGCATCCTTGCGCAGGCGCTGGTAGACGTTGAGTGCGATCGCCAGCCACGGCAATGCCAGCAGGCCACCCGTGAAGGCAAGCAGGATGGAGATCCCGAGGTTGCGCTGGGTCATTTGCGCGTACATGTAGCAGAACCCTAACGCCCAGCCGGCGCAAGCAAAAACCGCCACGAGAAGAGCGAATTTCCTGACGGTGGAGCGTGCCGGCATCATGGTGTCCCTTCCTTTTGTCGCGTTGATGGATTCGCAAAGCCGGCTTCAATCGCCCTGGAACGAACCTGCGATTCGCCCTGCACCCGGAGCATAGCGAGCGCCCTGCGCACGCGATGTACGCTGGCGCACACAGCGCGTCCCGTTGACAGAGGGACGGAGGCGGTCGATTGAGATCAACTGCCTTCGTGTCACTGCGCGAGGGCAGGATCGGTCGACCAGGTACGCCGCAACGGATGCGCTTCGGTGTTGAAGGTGACCGCGTCGAAGTCCAGCGCGTCGGGCCTGAACAGCAGGTAGTAGTACTTGAAGGTCTCGGCCAGGGCGAAGCTCTCCATGTCGTCGCGTTGCTGCTTGGTCACGACGCTCTTGAGCGCGGCGTAGCCCGAGGGCGCGCGGTCGTACTTCACGAAGTCGTCGAACAGGGTGCGGCCCATCGCTAGGTACTTCGGGTCGCGGGTGTAGTGGTAGAGGTAGTAGGTGGACTCGACGATCTCCGGACGCAGTTCGTAGCCCGGGTACTCGACCTTCATCGTGCGGTAGTCGAGCACCTCCGGTTCGATGCCATGCAGGTTCCACATGCGGAAGGAGGAATCCTGCAGGCGCGCGGCGCGGTCGACGTCGCCGGACAATGCGAGCAGGCCGGGGAAGTACGCATCGAGCGCGCCGTATTCGGTCGTGGTGCGCTTGCCGGTGTTCATGTCGGCGTGGCCGTACCAGAGCTGGCCATCGACGTCGTCTGCGAGGTACTTGTTCACGGCGGGAATGCTCGCCTGCCACATCGCGTGGCAGTCCTCGTCGCCGAACAGGCGCCAGCACTTCCACAGGTATTCGTAGTAGGAATCGATGCCGCCGCTGACGCTCGCATCCGGGTCGATCCACGCGCCGGTCTCGACGTTCAACCCGACCCCGACCAGACCGATCTTCGAACTGCGCTTGAACGTCTCCACCAGCGCGCGCTTGGCCTTGTCGTAGTAGACCGGATTGCCGCTGAGCTTGCTGAGGGTGCCGAATTCCAGCAGCAGCGTTCCGGTCTCGGCAGGATTCGATTCGACGCCGCGGGTCTTGCCGGTGTGCAGGTTCACGTAGACGTAGGGCAGGCCGGTGGGCGAATCGAACACCGGCAGCAGGCGCTTGCCGAGATCCTCGGCCTTGTGCAGCAGGCGCTCGTCGCCGGTGAGCTGATAGCCGGACAACAGGCCGCCGAGCATGCGGATGGTGATCTCGAAATTCTTGACGTAGATGTCCTTGTCGAAGTCGAGCTTGGCCGCGATCAGTTCGCGATCGTCGTCGGCCTGCTTCTTCAGTCCCATCAGCACCAGGGTGTCGAGGGCATCGACCGGCGTCATCAGCAGCGACTGGCCGTACCAGTCGTGCGGCGTGCGACTGAGCGGACGCAACTCGTCGTGGCCCCAGGCGTAGCGGCGGTAGTTGCTCCAGGCGTGGAGGAACTCGGTCCTGACCCTTGCCGCCATGACCGGCGAATCGAGCGGTGCCGGCGCGGTCGCCTGCGGTTGCGCGAAAGCGATGGAGCCGAACAGCACTCCGAGGAGAAGCGCACTGCGAACGGCGGATCGGATCTTCATGCGCGCCTCCGTCTCAGGCCGGGGAAGGATGCGGAGCATCGGCGCCGGTGTGCGGCAGCACGTTGAGCACCTCGTAGCACGCACCCATCGTGTGGTAGTCGGTCTTGCCGGCCGGGCTCTTCTCGTCGCTGTACTTGCGGTTGCGCCGGTCGAGGATGCGGTACCACGCGCCGTGCCTGTGGTCGACGAAATGCTTCCAGGAGTAGCGCCACAGGCGCTCGTACCAATCCCAGTAGCTCGCATCGTCGGTGCGATGCGCGAGCAGGGCGGCGGCGGCCAGCGATTCGGCCTGCACCCAGAAGTACTTGTCGGGGTCGCAGACCGTACCGTCCGGTGCGAAGCCGTAGCACAGGCCGCCGTGTTCGCCATCCCAGGCGTGCGCGACGGCGGTGTCGAACAGGCGGCATGCGGCCGGAAGCAGCCAGGGCGCTTCGACATGGCGATCCAGGATCAGCAGCAGCTTCGCCCACTCGGTCTGGTGGCCGGGCTGGAATCCCCACGGACGGAACAGGTGCTTGGGATCGTCGCGGTGGTAGTCCCAGTCGACGTTCCAGTGTGCATCGTAGTGTTCCCACACCAGTCCGTCGGCTTTCGCTGCCTGCCGGCGTGTCATGCGATCGGCGAGCGTGAGAGCGCGTTGCAGGTAGCGCCGATCGCCGCTGGCGTCGAACGCGGCCAGCATCGCTTCGCACATGTGCATGTTCGCGTTCTGGCCGCGGTAGGCCGAGAAATTCCAGTCCGGGTCGGCCTCGTCGCGATACAGCTGCGCTTCCGGGTCCCAGTAGCGGGACTCGAGCAGCTCCCAGGTCTCGTCCGTCCACGCTGCCGCTTCGGCGACGCCCGCCTTGCGCGCGCAGGCGTAGGCGAGCAGGACGAAGGCGACGCCATAGGCATGGTTGGTGCGGTCCTCGGGCCTGCCGTCGCGGATCGTCCACGCGTAGCCGCCGGACGATGGATCGCGATGCACATCGCGCAGATAGGCAAGCCCATGTCGCGCGACATCGAGGTACGCCGATTCGCCGAACGTGCGCGCCGCCATCGCGTAGTTGAAGACGAAGCGCGTGCTGCTGACCAGATGCCGATGCGTGCAGTCGTAGACCGTGCCGTCGTCCTTGAAGTAGTGGAAGAAGCCGCCGGACGGATCGATGCAGCGCGGGTGATAGAACGCCATCGTCGCGCGGACGTGGTCGAGCAGGACATCGCGCGAACGGAAGTCGGGCAGGGGATTCATGCCTGCGTCTCCAGAAGGCGTTCGACGGCAGCGCGATCCGGCATCGCCGCGAACGAGCCGATCCGCGTCGTGGCGAGCGCGCCGCAGGCGGCGGCGAAGCGCAGCCATCCATCGCGTCGTGGCGTGTTGGTGCAGAACGATGCGAGCGCTTCGCGATCGACGGCCTGCGCGACCAGCCCCTGCAGCAGGCCGCCGACGAAGGCGTCGCCCGCGCCGGTGCAGTCGATCGCAGCGATCGCGAACGACGGCAGTACGCCGGCATCCTCGGGCGTGTACCAGCGGGTCGGACGCGACCCATCGGTGACGACGAACATTCGTGCATGCCCGCGCCACAGTCGCTCGATCGCCGCGCCTTCGCCGCCCAGCGGCCCGGCGAGGAAGTCGAGCTCCTCGCGACTGGCCTTGACCAGATCGGCCGCATCGAGCGCATTCCAGATGCGCGTGGACGGATCCTCGCCACGCGCCCACAGCGCAGGGCGCAGGTTGATGTCGAAGCTGACCAGCGCGCCGGCCGCGCGCGCGCGATGCATGCCCGCGAGCGTGGTTCTGGCGATCGCCGCTTCGGTCAGGCTGCACGAGCCGGCGTGGAAGATCCACGCGTTCGCGAACGCGTCGTCGCCGAAGTCGTCCTCGCGAAACAGCAGGTCGGCCGAAGGCGGGCGGTAGAAGCTGAAACTGCGTTCGCCGCGCGCATCGCGCGCGACGAAGGCGAGCGCGGTGTTCGCCGCATCGGTGCGCCGCACGTGGCGGGTGTCCACGCCGGCCGCGTCGAGGTCGCGCAGCAGCATGTCGCCGAACATGTCTGCGCCGAGCATGCCGACGAACGCCGCGCCACTTCCGAGCCGGGCGATTGCGACGGCGACGTTTGCCGGCGCTCCACCGGAATACGGCACGAACACGGTCGCGGGATCGTTTCCGGGCGCGTGCTGCGCGTGGAAATCGATCAGCGCCTCGCCGAAGCAGACGATGTGGCCCGTGCGGCTCATCCGATGCGCGAGCCCCGCAATCCGTAGTACACGACGTAGGCGTAGCACAGCAGCGGCAGCACGAAGGCCTGCTGCACGCCGATGCGGTCGGCCAATGCGCCCTGCAGCAACGGCACCACCGCGCCGCCGACGATCGCCATCACCAGCAGGCTCGACACCTTGCCTGTCAGCGCGCCGAACTTCTCGATGCCGAGGGTGAAGATGTTCGGGAACATCACCGAGTTGAACAGGCCGATCGCGACAACGCTCCACAGCGCGACATCGCCATGGCCGAGCATCGTGGTCAGCACCAGCGCGCCGGCGACCGCGGCGAACACCGCGAGCAGGCGGCGCGGATCGACGCGCACGAGCAGGGCCGAGCCGACGAAGCGGCCGACCATCGCGCCGCCCCAGTACAGCGAGACGAATCCGGAGGCGCGCGCCTGGGTCATGTCGCCGATCTGCGGCAGCGACAGGTAGTTGATCATGAAGCTGCCGATCGAGACCTCGGCGCCGACGTACAGGAAGATGGCGAGCATGCCCAGCCAGACACGCCGCTGCGCAAGCGCGTCGGCGAAGCGATGGTGCGCATCGTCCGCGTCGCCTTCCATTGCCGCCAGCGGCGGCAGGTGGAACATCCACACCACCGCGGCGAGCGCGAACAGCACCGCAGCCAGGCCGAGGTAGGGCAATTGCACCATCTGCGCCTGCTGCACCTTGTAGGCGAGCTGCTGCGCCGCCGGAAGCTTCGCGAGTTCATTGGCGCCGAGCACCGCGACCGACAGGATCATCAGGCCGCCGAACTTCGGCGCCAGCGTCGTGCCCAGCGAGTTTAGGGCCTGCGCGAGGTTGAGCCGGCTCGACGCCAGTTGCGGCGGACCGAGCAGGCTCACATACGGATTGGCCGCGACCTGCAGCAGGGTGATGCCGCTGGCGAGCACGAAGAACGCGAACAGGAACAGCGGATACGAGGGCAGTCGCGCCGCCGGAAAGAACAGCAGCGCGCCGATGCCGGCGACGATCAGCCCGGCGATGATGCTGATGCGGTAACCGAAGCGCGCGACCACCTTGCCCGATGGCAGCGACATCACGAAATACGCGCCGAAGAAGGTGAACTGCACCAGCATCACCTGCGCATAGCCGAGCGTGAACACCGATTTCAGGTGCGGGATCAGCACGTCGTTGAGGACGGTGATGAAGCCCCACATGAAGAAGATCGCGGTGACGACCCGGAGCGCCGTGCGTTCGCTGGTGGTGGTTGCCTGCGTCATCTCGCGGATCCCTTGCGGCCTGGTCGAACCTTGAAGCCTGGTGCCGGGCAGGTGCTGCCGCGCACGACCAGCTCCACCGGCGAGATCCTGCGTGCGGCGCCGATGCCCGGATCGCCGATGCGCGCGAGCAGGTAGCCGGCGGCGCGCCGGCCGCACTTGCGCGGATCGGTGGAGATGGTGGTGAGCGGGGGCGTGCTCACCACGGTCTCGGGAATGTCGTCGAAGCCGGTCACCGCGAAATCGAGGCCGGGCCTGCGACCGCGCGCCGCAAGTCCCAGCATCAGTCCGAGCGCGACCGCGTCGTTGTAGCAGACCGCCGCAGTCGGCGTCGGATCGCAGACGAACAGGGCGCCGGTCTGCATCGCCGCTTCCAGGCGCGTGGGTGCGCTCTCGATCAGCCAGCGCGGTTCGATGCCGATGCCGGCTGCGGTCATCGCATCGAGGAAGCCCTTGCGGCGCTCGCTGCACGAACTCGATGCGACGTGTCCGCCGAAGAACGCGATGCGCTGGTGTCCCAGGTGCAACAGGTGCTCGGTCGCCAGTCGCGCGCCATGGCGGTTGTCGAGCGCGAGGAAGTCCCATTGCGGAACGACGTCCTGCGACTGCGGCAGGTCGCGATTGAAGACCAGGGTGGGCGTGTGCGTTCCGATCGCTTCCAACAGGCGCAGGCCATCGCTGCCTTCGGCGGGCGAAAGTATGATCCCGGCCGGATCGTGCTCCATCAATGTCGTCAGCACTTTCTGCTGGCGTTCGGTCGATTCGCCGGTGCTGCCGAGCAGGGTGATGAAGCCCGCTCCGGCGAGCGCTTCGTCGACGCCCGCTGCGAACTCGGCGAAGAATGGATTCGACAGGTCGTTGATCACCATCGCGACACTCGACGACCTCCGCCTGCGCAGGTCCGCCGCGGCGCGGTTGTAGACGTAGCCCTGCTTGCGCAGCTGCTCCTCGACGCGAGCGCGGGTGTCCGCCGCGACCAGCGGACTGCCATGCAATACCATCGAGACGGTGGCCGGTGAGACCCCTGCGGCCGCGGCGATGTCCGCGAAGGTGACGCGACGGCGTCTCATCGCGCGCGGTTCCGTGCCGGCGGCGCGACGCATCGCCCACCTCGGTCCACAGTCTGGCGTTCCGATCGAACTTGCCGCACGGCGCCTTCCATTTGAAAATATTTAAACCGATTCAATAGCAAAATGATGCCGCCGTATGCCGCGCAGCGCAATCTGCAGTGCAGAATGCCGGCGACCGCAACGCGTGCGAGCATGCCGAAAATTGAACCGTTACAAATTGAACGATACAAATTGGGGCGGTACAAATTGAACCGCTCCAAACAGCCGAGGTCCCCATGTCGCGTCCGACCCTGTCGTGCATCTGCCTGTTCACGCTGGCCCTCGCGCACGCCGCGTCCGCGCAGACGCCTGGCGATGGCGCGAGCGCCTGGTCGGCGGTCGATCCGATGATCGGCACCGGTGGCGACGGCCATACCTTTCCCGGCGCGACGGTCCCGTTCGGGATGATCCAGCTCAGTCCCGACACCGCGATGCCGGACTTCAAGCACGCCTACAAGTGGGCCGCCGGCTACAACTACGCCGACCACAGCATCCTGGGTTTCTCGCACACGCATTTTTCCGGCAGCGGACATTCGGACCTTGGCGACGTGCTGCTGATGCCGGGCGTCGGTGCCGTGCAGCTCGATGCCGGCGATCCGGACAAGCCCGGCAGCGGCTACCGCTCGACCTTCGCCCACACTTCCGAGATCGCGCAGGCCGGCTACTACGCAGTGACCCTCGACGACAGCGGCGTGCGCGTGGAACTCACCGCGAATCCGCGCGTCGGCTGGCATCGCTACACGTTCCCGCAAGGCCAGCCCGCGCACGTGCTGCTCGACCTGCGCCCGAGCATCTACGACTACCCCGGCAAGGTGTTGTGGTCGAGTCTGCGCGTGCGCGCCGACGGCACGGTCAGCGGCGGTCGCGAAACGCGCGGCTGGGCACCGGGACGCGAGTTGTACTTCGCGATCCGCTTCTCGCAGCCGATGCGCGCGCAACAACTCGTCGATCGCGAGCAGGACATCGTCTACCACGGCTTCAAGGGGCCCGGCCACGATCCGTCGGACACCGATGCGGTGATGGGCCGCTCGGTCGAAGGCGCTTTCGAATTCGGTCAGCTCGCTTCGCCATTGCTGGTGAAGGTCGCGATCTCCACCGTCAGCGAAGCCAACGCGATCGACAACCTCGACCGCGACGGCGCCGGCTGGGATTTCGACGCGCAGCGCGCGCATGCGCGTGACGCATGGGAACAGGCGCTCGTCGCGATCGATGTCGACGGCACGGCCGACGATCGCAAGAGCTTCTACACCTCGATGTACCACGCCCTGATTTCGCCGAACCTCGCGATGGACGCGAATGGCGAGTATCGCGGCCCCGACCACGGGGTGCACAAGGCCAACGGCTTCGCGTTCTATTCGAGCTGGTCGCTGTGGGACGTGTACCGTGCGCAGCAGCCGCTGATGGCATTCATCCAGCCTGCGCAGCGCGTGAACGATCTGGTGAGTTCGCTGATCGCAGCGCAGCAGTCCAGCCCTTACGGCATCCTGCCGATATGGGCGTACCAGGGCCTGGAGACGTGGTGCATGATCGGCTACCACGCCGTGCCGATCATCGCCGATGCCTACGTGAAGGGTTTCCGCGGCTTCGACTCCGATGCCGCGCTCAAGGCGGTTGTCGCCAGTGCGAGCTATGCGCCGTATGGCGACCTCCGCGACTACATGAAGCTCGGCTACGTGCCGATCGACAAGGAGCCCGAAGCCGCCTCGAAGACCCTCGAATACGCGTTCGACGACTGGACGATCTCGCGAATGGCCGCGGCGATGGGCAAGCGCGACATCGCTGCGCAGTTCGCGAAGCGCGCCGGCAACTGGCGCAACGTGTTCGACCCGAAGACCGGCTTCGCCCGCGCACGCAAGAGCGATGGAGCTTTCCGCGAACCCTTCGATCCGGCGTCGGCAGGCTACGGCAGCGACTACACCGAAGGCAACGCCTGGCAATACTCGTGGTACGAACCGCAGGACATCGCCGGACTGATCGCGGCGCTCGGCGGCGACGACAAGCTCGTTGCGAAGCTCGATGCGGTGTTCGAGAGCACGGTCGACCCGAAGGAATTCGCGAACGTCGAGGACATCTCCGGCCTGATCGGCTACTACGCCCACGGCAACGAACCCAGCCACCACATCGCGTATCTCTACGACTACGCCGGCGCACCTTGGAAGACCCAGCAGCGCCTGAAGCAGGTCATGGACAGCCAGTACGCACCCACGCCGACCGGGCTTGCCGGCAACGACGACCTCGGCCAGATGTCGGCGTGGTACATCTTCACCGCGCTGGGCTTCTATCCGGTCGCACCGGCCAGCAACCAGTTCGTGATCGGCCGGCCGTTCGTACCGCGCGCGACCCTGCATCTGCCGAACGGCAGAACCTTCACGATCGTCGCCGAACACCTCGACGGCGCGCATCCGTACATCGGCAGCGTGATGCTCGATGGCCGCCCGCTGCCACGCACCTGGATCGGCTACGACGAGATTACAGCCGGCGGCGAGCTGCACTTCACGTTGCAGGCGACCCCGAACAAGGAATGGGGTTCCGGCGCCGATGCGAGGCCGTATTCGATGAGCACGGCGCGCTAAGCTGCGCGCCTGCGATCGTTTGGTCCGGATGTGCATGGGCGCATCAAGGCCGACTCGAACAGGTCGCAAGTCCGCTCAGGCATGGGTTGCACATGGCGCACGACTCGATTCTTTCCACATTGCGGGCGCTCGAGTGCGAACTTCACGAGTCGGGGACCCGGCACGATCGCCAGCGTCTGGTCGAGCTGCTTCATCCCGACTTTCATGAGTTCGGCCGCTCCGGCGCTTCGTACACCCGAGCCGACATTCTCGAGCACCTCCTCGCCGAACCCGAGCCGGGTCAGCAGGTGCACGCCCAGGACTTCGTCGTTCGCGAGCTGGCAGCATCCGCTTTCCTGCTCACCTACAGGTCCGCCACCGTTGCTGCGTCGGGAATCCTGGAGCGCCATGCGAACCGATCGTCCGTGTGGAGGCTTGGGCCTTCCGGATGGCAGGTGGTCTTTCATCAGGGGACGCCTGCGGATGCCTTCGCAAGAGAGCAACCTTGCTAGCCCCATCTCAAATTCGAGGATCAGTGTTTTTTGACGAGCTACAAGCACGAGCCTTCGAATTTGAAACAGGTTCCAGTCCTCAAGTCGACCGAAGGAGGTTTCCGGCCATGCCCTATACCGTCGAACCCGTCGCATACGTCCGCGCGTCGCGCCTGCACGCAGAAGACGACTTCTGGGGCGACGAGGAAGCGCGCATAGAACTCGTCCCCGGCTTCTCTGCCGATGCGCTCGAAGGTCTTTCCGGTTTCACGCACGTCGAGGTGCTTTTCGTCTTCCACGCGGTGGAGCCCGGGAAGATCGTCACCGGCGCCCGGCATCCCCGCAACAATCGGGCGTGGTCCGCGGTGGGCATCTTCGCGCAGCGCGGCAAGAATCGACCCAACAGGATCGGCAGCACGATGTGCCGCATCGTGCGCGTCGATGGATCGACGTTGACGGTCGCTGGGCTCGACGCCATCGACGGCACGCCGGTCCTGGATATCAAACCCGTGATGCAGGAGTTCCTGCCTCGCCAGACGGTGGGCCAGCCGGCCTGGTCGCACGAGCTCATGGCCGACTACTGGTCGAACAAGGGCATGCCAGGCGGATGACGCCCGATCCTTCGCTCAGGCGTATCGTGCGGGGGGTGCGTCCAGTGCCATCATGCGTTGCAATCCGCACGACCGCAAAAACCCGGAAACCAGACGCCATCGAATGACCAGCCACATGAAGACGATCGGCCTCGTGCTGGTCCGGATCGCGGCCTGGGCCTGGGCGCTGCTTGCGGGCGTCGGCGGTTTGATGCTGCTCATACACGAAGGGCCGTTGCCCATCACGAATGGCTGGTTCGCGATGTTCTCGGGTATCGCAGCCTGTCCGCTCACTGCCTCGCTCCTGAAGAAATATGCCGGCATCACCGTTCCCGGCTACGTGCAATTCCTGGTAGCCCTTTCGATCTTCATCGCGGGCCGGGTCGCTGTCGCGGTCGTGCTCCATCGGTCCTTCCTGCCCGAATGTTCCGGCAATTGCTGGTGACAGTGGCAATGCCATCAGGTTCATGGATCGATCGACCCGTGAACCCGATTCCATGCAACCCAATCATGAGGTGGAGCAGTCCGTGATGACGACCACGAATGGCTGGTTCTTCTGGGCGGCGCTGTCCGCCTGCTTCGCCGCGCTCACGGCGATCTTCGCCAAGATCGGGATCCAGGGCGTCGACTCCGATTTCGCGACGCTCATCCGCACCGTCATCATCGTCTTCGTCCTCGCCGCGTTCGTCTGGTACGCAGGCAAGTGGAGCGATCCGCGCGCGCTGTCGTCGAAGACCCTGCTGTTCCTCATGCTGTCCGCGCTCGCGACGGGTGCGTCCTGGCTCTGCTACTTCCGCGCGCTCAAGATCGGCGACGCATCCAAGGTGGCGCCCGTGGACAAATTCAGCCTCGTGCTCGTCGCCATCTTCGCGTTCGCGTTCCTCGGCGAGCGTCCATCCGGGCGCGAGTGGCTGGGCATTGGCCTGGTGGCCAGCGGGGTGCTGACGCTGGCGTTCAAGCGCTAGCGACAACTTGCTGAGCGGGGCAGGGAGGCCTAGCCACAACCTTGTCATCCCGAGCGCAGCGAGGGATCTCGAAGTTGCCGTGTCTTCGGGTAACGGATCCCTCGCTGCGCTCGGGATGACAAGAGAGAGAAGACAGTTGCTCGTTTCGCTCGGGATGACAAGGTTGGGTAAGGCCGTTGTTCGCTGCGCTCGGGATGACGTCGATACCTGGGATGAAGAAGTCGATGCGCAGGATGGCGAAGTTGGCTTGCTTCGCCCAGAGCCTGTCCCGGATTCGATCCGGAAATGACGATCGATCGTTCTCCCTGCACTTGACCCACCCCCCGCATCCGCCGAATGTACGAGCTTCCCCGCAGGAGGATCGGCATGACCCCCAACACCCCGCGTCGTCTGTCCCTGGCCCTGATTTGCGCGCTTCTGACCAAAGCCGCTGGCGCAACGACACCCGCCTCCAGCGCAGCCGCCGATCCCGCGACAGCCGCCACACAACCCACCCCGATGCTCGGCTTCACCCCCGAGCACGCCGTCGCCCAGCGCGCCCTCGAACAACGCTTCGACGCCCAGCTCAACCCCGACGATCAGCGCGACTGGCTGAAACAGATGTCCTCGCAACCCAATCAGGTCGGCTCGCCGCACGACAAGGCCAACGCCGAGTGGATGCTCGCGAAGTTCAAGGAGTGGGGCTGGGATGCGCGCATCGAGACCTTCAGCGTCCTCTACCCGACGCCGAAGACCGAATCGCTCGAACTGATCGCGCCCGACCATTACAAGGCCACGCTCTTCGAGCCGCCCGTCCCCGGCGATTCCACATCGTCGCTCCCGGGCGCGCTGCCGCCGTACAACGTCTACGGCGGCGACGGCGATGTCACCGGCGAGCTGGTCTACGCCAACCAGGGCATGCCCGACGACTACAAGGAACTCGCGCGCCGCGGCATCGACGTGCGCGGCAAGATCGTCATCACGCGCTACGGCGGCGGCTGGCGCGGCCTCAAGCCCAGGCTCGCGCAGGAACATGGCGCGATCGGCTGCCTGATCTATTCCGATCCGAAGGACGACGGCTACGGCGCCGGCGACACCTACCCGAAGGGCGGCTGGCGCCCCGAGGACGGGGTGCAGCGCGGCTCGGTCATGGACATGACCCTCTACCCGGGCGATCCGCTCACGCCTGGTGTTGGCGCCACGAAGGATGCCAAACGCCTCGATATCAAGGACGCCAAGACCATCCTGAAGATCCCCGTCCTGCCGATCTCCTACGCCGACGCGCTGCCGCTGCTGCGCTCGCTCGATGGCGAGATGGCGCCGGCAAACTGGCGCGGCGGCCTGCCGATCGCGTACCACATAGGCGGCGGCGGAACGGCGAAGGCGCATCTGGTCGTGCAATCCGACTGGTCGCGCAAGGACATCTACGACGTGATCGCCGTGATGAAGGGTTCGACCGAGCCCGACCAGTGGATCCTGCGCGGCAACCATCACGACGGCTGGGTGTTCGGCGCATGGGATCCGCTGGCCGGCAACGTCGCCCTGATGGACGAGGTCAAGGCGATCGGCGTCCTCGCGAAGACCGGCTGGCGCCCGCAACGCACCCTCGTCTACGCGAGTTGGGACGGCGAGGAACCCGGCCTGCTCGGTTCCACCGAATTCGCCGAGACCCACGCCGACGAGCTGCAGCGCAAGGCCGTGATGTACGTCAATTCCGACACCAACAGCCGCGGCTTCCTCGGCATGGGCGGCAGCCATTCGCTGCAGCACCTCGTCAACGAAGTGGCCGATGGCGTGGACGATCCGGAGACGCACGTCAGCGTGCGCGAACGTGCGCGCGCGAAGATGCTCATCGACGGCGCACCCGACGATGCCAAGCCACAGGCCCGCGAGTTCGCCATGCTCGCCGCGAAAGGCGGCGACCTGCCGATCGAGGCGCTCGGTTCCGGATCGGACTTCAGCTCCTTCCTCCAGCACCTGGGCATCGCCTCGCTCAACCTCGGCTTCGAAGGCGAGGACGACCAGGGCGGCGTCTACCACTCGCGCTACGACTCCTTCGACCACTTCGTGCGTTTCGGCGACCCCGGTTTCGCCTACGGCGTGGCCCTCTCGAAAATCGCCGGCCACATCGCCCTGCGCATGGCCGATGCCGACGCACTGCCGATGAACTTCGGCGACTTCAGCGCCAACCTCGACCGTTACGTCGCCAACCTGCACCAGACCATCGACAACATGCGCAAGGCCACC
>DATHOV010000050.1:0-3416 GCA_035484515.1 Lysobacteraceae bacterium | reverse complement strand
GACGCGACCAAGCAGAAAGCGCTGGAGAAGTGGGCCACGTTCGACCCGAAGATCGGCTATCCCGACAAGTGGCGCGACTGGACCGGCCTGACGATCGTGCCCGGGCATTATTTCGAGAACGTGCTGGCCGCCGACAAATTCGACTACGACTACGAGGTCGCCAAGATCGGCAGGCCCGTGGACCGCACCGAATGGGGCATGACCCCGCAGACCGTGAACGCCTACTACAACGGCCAGAAGAACGAGATCGTCTTCCCCGCCGCGATCCTGCAGCCGCCGTTCTTCGACGCCAACGCCGACGACGCGCTCAACTACGGCGGCATCGGCGCGGTGATCGGTCACGAGATGGGGCACGGCTACGACGACCAGGGCAGCAAGTTCGATGCGCTGGGCAACAACAGCAACTGGTGGACCGACGCCGACCGCAAGGCCTTTGAGGCGCGTACCGACAAGCTCAAGGCGCAGTTCGACGCCTACGAGCCACTGCCCGGCAAACACGTCAACGGCGCGTTGACTATGGGCGAGAACATCGGCGACCTCGGCGGCCTCAACGCCTCGTACACCGCGCTGCAGATGGCGTTGTCGAAGAATCCGGCCGAAGCAAAGGCGAAGATCGACGGCTACACGCCCGAGCAACGCTTCTTCCTGAACTGGGCGCGCGTCTGGCGCGGCAACATCCTGCCCGAGGCGCAGATCACCCTGCTCAACACCGACCCGCACGCGCCGACGCAATTCCGCGCGATCGGCGCGCCGTCGAACATGCCGGAGTTCGCGCAGGCCTTCCAGTGCAAGGCGGGCGAAGCGATGGTGCGCGACGACAAGGATCGCGTGCGCATCTGGTAGCGCATCGGAGCATGGTTCCATGACCGGAAAGCGACCGGCTAGGGATCCACGAGCGGGTCCCGAAGCAGGGTCGCAGGCGGCTGCAAGGAACACTGCCTGACTGGACGTCGGCAGGGGAGCGTCTGGTCTAGCACGACCGCTTCGCGACTGAAACCTGCAGTCGGTCATGCGGTCTGTCGAGGGAAACCTGTATTCGGCCTGGACCGAATGCAATTCGGTGAAGGGAAACCTCCATTCGGCCTAGGCCGAATGCAATTCGGTGAAGGCAAACATCCATTCGGTCTTGACCGAATGGAATTCGGTGAAGGGAATCCTCCATTCGGCCTAGGCCGAATGCAATTCGGTGAAGGCAAACATCCATTCGGCCTTGACCGAATGCAATTCGGTGAAGGGAAACCTCCATTCGGTCTTGACCGAATGCAATTCGGTGAAGGGAAACCTCTATTCGGTCTTGACCGAATTTAAGGATTTGGAGTCGGGCTGGGAGGGGGCGGAGGGCTCTTGCAGTGCGAAACCAGCCGGTTTCGAATCCCGATCACTCGCACCCGATTCAGATGTCCACTTCGCCCTCGAGGTAGAACACGCAGGTCCCTTCGAGCTCGACGCGATCGCCGCGGAGCCGGCAGAGGATCTCTCCACCGCGCCGGGAAGCCTGCCAGGCGCGGAAATCGGTCCTGCCCAGCCTTTCGGCCCAGAACGGAACCAGCGCGCAATGCGCCCCACCGGTCACGGGATCTTCCGGGATGCCCTTGGCCGGTGCGAAATAGCGGCTGACGAAATCGTAGCCTTCATCGCCCGGGGCGGTGACGATCACGCCGCTGCGATCCTGCGCCGCGATCGCCGCCAAGTCCGGCGCCAGCGTGCGCACGGCGTGCGCCGTCCCGAGGCGCACCAGGTAGTTGAACCGATCGGCCCGCACTTCCAACGGATCGGCGCCGAGCGCGTGCGCGAGCCCCGTGGGTGTCGGCACAGGCTCGGCAAAGCGGGCGGGAAAGTCCATCACGTAGCCGGAGCCGGACCTGCGCACGCCGAGCGGACCGCTGGCGGAATGGAACAGCACCTCGTCGCGGCCGGGCTGCAGACGCTGCATCACCACGGCCGCGCTCGCCAGCGTCGCGTGTCCGCACAACGGCACTTCCAGCACGGGCGTGAACCAGCGGATGCGGTAGTCGTCCCCTTGCGCGACGAGGAACGCGGTTTCCGCAAGATTGTTTTCGGCTGCGATCGCCAGCAGGGTCGCATCGTCCGGAAACTCCTCGAGCGGGATCACCGCGGCGGGATTGCCGGTGAAGCGCCGATGGGCGAAGGCGTCGACCTGGAATATCCGGGCGCGCATGTGTTCTCCTCGAACCTGCAGATATTCAACCCAGCAGCGAGCTCGTCTTGCGCAATGCCGCGACGAAGGACTCGATTTCCTCGTGCGTGTTGTAGAACGCGAACGAGGCGCGGCAGGTCGCTGGCACGCCGTAGAACTGCATCAGCGGATGCGCGCAATGATGGCCCGAACGCACGGCGACGCCTTCGAGGTCGAGCAGGGTGGCGAGGTCGTGCGCGTGCGCGCCCGCGATCAGGAAGGAGATCACCGCGGCCTTGTCCGGTGCCGTGCCGATGATGCGCAGGCCGTCGACCTTGGCGATCTCCTTGGTCGCATGCGCGAGCAGTTCCTGTTCGCGCGCCTCGACGTTCGCCATGCCGAGCGCATCGAGATACTCCACCGCAGCGCCGAGGCCGATGAAGCCGGCGATGTTCGGCGTTCCGGCCTCGAACTTGTGCGGCGGGTCGTTGAACACGGTGGCCTCGAAACGCACCTCCCTGATCATCTCGCCGCCGCCGAAGAACGGCGGCATCGCTTCGAGATGCTCGCGCCGCGCCCACAGCGCTCCGGTTCCGGTCGGGCCGCACATCTTGTGGCCGGTCAGCGCGTAGAAATCGCAGCCGAGCGCGGGAATGTCGACGGCGCGATGCGGCAACGCCTGCGAGCCGTCGATCACCGTGACGATGCCGCGACGGCGCGCCTCGCGGCAGATCTCGCGTACAGGATTGACGGTGCCGAGGACGTTCGAGACGTGGGTGACGCCAAGCAGCTTCACGTCGGGCGTCATGGCCTTGTACAAGGCATCGAGGTCGAGGATTCCGTCGGGCGTGATCTCCGCGACCTTGATCTTCGCGCCCGTGCGTTGCGCGACGAGCTGCCATGGCACGATGTTCGCATGGTGCTCCATCCGCGTGAGCAGGATTGCGTCGCCAGGCTGCAGCCTCGGCAGCGCCCACGAATACGCGACCAGATTGATCGCCATCGTGGTGCCGCTGGTGAACACCAGGTCCCTGCGATGCACGTTGAGGTGCGCGGCGAGCCTGTCGCGGGTCGCTTCGTAGGCGCTCGTCGCCTGCTCGCCCAGTGTATGCACCGCGCGCGAGACGTTGGCGTTGTATTCGCGGTAGTAGCGGTCCACCGCAGCGATCACGCACTCGGGCTTCTGCCCGGTGTTCGCCGAGTCGAGATAGACCAGCGGCTTGCCGTGCACTTCGCGCGTGAGCAGCGGAAAGTCGGCGCGGACGCGCGCCCAGTCGAT
>DATHOV010000049.1:0-2746 GCA_035484515.1 Lysobacteraceae bacterium | reverse complement strand
ATCGCCGGCGACGACGGCGGCCTTTGGCTCTCGAAGGACGGCGGCAACAAGTGGTGGAAGGCGAACAACCTGCCGGTGTCGCAGTTCTACCACGTCAGCGTCGACAACGACGACCCCTACCACGTGTACGGCGGTCTGCAGGACAACAGCGCCTGGGTCGGCGATTCCTCGTACCCGGGCGGGATCACCAATTCGCGCTGGGAGAACATGTACGGCGGCGACGGCTTCTGGATGTTCGCCGATCCTTCCGATCCGGATTACCTCTATGCCGAAGCGCAGGGCGGCACCATCGGCCGGGTCAACCGTCATACGCACCTGACCCGCGACATCCAGCCGCGCCCGCGCTACAAGGAAAAGCTGCGCTGGAACTGGAACACGCCGATCGCGTTGTCGCCGACGAACAAGGACACGTTGTACATCGGCGCCCAGTTCCTGTTCCGCAGCCGCGACCACGGCCAGACCTGGGATCGCATCTCGCCGGATCTGACCACGAACGATCCGCAGGAGCAGAAGCAGGAGGAGTCCGGCGGCATCACCGTGGACAATTCCGCGGCCGAGACCCACACCACGATCTACGCGATCAGCGAATCGCCGAAAGACGCGAACGTGATCTGGGTCGGCACCGACGACGGCAACGTGCAGGTCACGCGCGATGGCGGCAAGTCGTGGAAGAACGTGACTGCCGGCGCGCATGTGCCCGCGCAGTCGTGGGTCTCCTATGTGGACGCCGGGCGCTTCGACGCCGGCACCGCCTACGTCGCGTTCGATCGCCACATGTTCGGCGACATGAGCCCGATGCTGTACAAGACCACCGACTACGGCGAGCACTGGCAGCCGCTGGTCACGGCAGCGCAGAACAAGGGCCTGCGCGGCTACGCGCATGTGCTGCGCGAGGATCCGGTCAAGCCCGGCCTGCTGTATGCGGGTACCGAATTCGGCTTGTGGATATCCAACGACGACGGTACGAACTGGGCGCAGTTCAAACCGGACACTTTCCCCGCGGTAGCCGTGCGCGACCTGGTCGTGCAGCCGCGCGACAGCGACCTGGTGATCGCCACGCACGGTCGCGGCATCTGGATCATCGACGACCTCGCCGCGCTGCGCGCGCTGACTCCGGACACGATGCAGCAGGAAGCCGTGTTCCTGCCGTCGCGCCCGCAGCAGCAGCGCATCAATGCGAACGGCGGCTGGGCCGAAGGCGATGCCAGTTACGCGGGCACCAGCGCAACCAACGACGTGACGATCACCTACTACCAGCGCTCGCGGCACCTGTTCGGCGAGCTCTCGCTGGACGTGCTGGACGCGAACGGCAAATTGATCGAGTCGCTGCCCGCGAGCGTGCGGCGCGGGATCAACCGGGTGACGTGGCCGATGAACGTCAAGCCACCCTTCGTGCCGCCCGCCGCTTCGATAGCCGGCAACAGCACCCAGGGTCCGCGCGTGCCGCCGGGAACCTACACGGTGCGCATGCACAAGGGCGACAAGACCTACGAAACGCACGTCGATATCGTGCTCGATCCGCGCGCAGGCTTCACCGTCGCCGACCGCCAGGCCAACTTCGACGCCACGATGAAGGTGCACGCGATGTTCGGCGACATGAGCGATCTGGTCGCGCGCATCATGGCGGTACGCGCGGGCGCGGATGCAGCGGCCGAGAAGCTTCCGGCAGGCGATGCGCTGCGCAAGCAGCTCGTCTCGCTCTCCGAGAAGGCCGACGTGATCCGCAAGCTGATCGTCGCAACCAAGGAAGGCGGAGCGATCACCGGCGAACTTCGCCTGCGCGAGCACATGGACGATCTGTACGGTGGCCTGATGTCGTACGAAGGCAGGCCGGCCGACACGCTGGTCGCCTATACCGATGCGCTGCGCCATGAGCTCGACGATGTCCGTCAGCAGTTCGACGCCTTGCAGAATGGGGACTTGCAGAAGGACAACGCCGCGCTGAAGGCCAAAGGCATGCCGGAGATCGAGTTGCCCGAGCATGCGCCGGTCGCGTGGCAATACAACGGCGACCCCGATTCGCGTCCGACCGAGCGCGATTGAGACGCATCAGCCGGCGCATGCCGGCAGCGGTTTGCTGTCCTTCTCCCTCCGGGACACTGCAGGTGCAGGATGCAACTGCGAACAGCGAAGCTGGCCCGAAGGGTGAGCGCCATGGATGGCGCGAATCGGTGCCCGGAGCGCCGGTTGAGGGTTCGGCAAAGCCAGGACGAACGCAACAGCCTTAGTCTCCAAACATTCGCGCTACTGAGGTGACACCGAACCCTCGCCCCGACCCCTCTACCGGAGGGAGAGGGGTTCAAAGCAGTGCCTGGATTACGGCAAGTCCCTGGACTCGCCCGGGTCGATCACCGGCAGCTTGGCACGCGGCGGCACCCGGATCGGTTCGAGGCCGGCGGCATGCAGCGTGGCATTCAATGCAGGCAGATCGGTCGACTTGATCGACGACCATGCAGCCAGTGCGCGATCGAGTCGCATCGAATACTGCGCAAGGACTGAGCGCTGCGGTTCGGTCGGTGCGCGGTCGGTGGCTTCCAGATCGACTTCCAGGGCGATGAGCGCCCCGCCGATGGCGTCGAGCTTGATCGAATCCTCGACTTCGCCCGATGTGAATGGCGCGAGCTTCGTGGTGAAGTCGGTCAGCTGCTTCGCGAGCGCGGCCCTGGTCGGATCGGCTGCCGTGCGCTTGCTCAGCGCGTCCAGCTGCTTGCCCACCGACTGCAGTTCGGCGCTGGCGACGTAATGC
>DATHOV010000048.1:0-5125 GCA_035484515.1 Lysobacteraceae bacterium | reverse complement strand
AGTGCAACGCAATCAGCCGTGGCGCGCGATGCGAAGCGCGGCCGACTGCATGGATGACCGGGAAATTCTCCGCGAGCAGTTCGTCGCCGACCGTGCTCACGACCTCGCCGCCATAGGCCTTGGCGATCCGCACCGCTACCGCTTCGAGCTCGGCCGGCCCCATATCCTCGGTCGGCGTGTTGACCAGGTCGCGCACCATCGTGCTGGCTTTGAGGATCGCGAAGGCCTCGGAACTCGCGACGCGCGCGTCCTCCAGCAGCAGCCGTGCGGGCGCACGCGAGGGCTTGCGATAACGATCGAAGCGGTATGCGCCCAGTCCCCAGCCGAGGATGGCGTTGCCCAGCTCGATGCGCAGGCCTTCGTTGTTCACGCCGAGCTTGCTCAGCGCGTAGATGCCCGGCGGCAGGGCGAACGGGCAGGCGCCGAGCGCGAACGGATCGTCGATGTCGCCCACGCCGACCAGTGCGGCGTGCGGCGTGCCATCGGCGGCGGGCACGAGTAGTACCGCGTTCGCATCGGCCTTGAATTCCTGCGCGGCGACCCAGCGCCGGACGTTCTCGGGTTGCTTCGCCAGGTACTTCGGCAGCGAAGCGGCGTCGAGCGCGATCAGCGGGATCGCACGCGAGACGTCCTCGATCGAGGCGCTGGCGAAACACGGGGGAAGACTCATGCGGTGCTCCTGAAGCGTTGCGGCAAACCCTCGTACTGACGCGCATCCAGCCAGTCGGCAAGTGTGCCGAGGTGTTCGAAAACCAGATCGGGGAGCGCATCGGCATGCGCCCACGTTTCGCCACGACGATTGATCCAGCACGTGCGCAGGCCCGCGCGCGCGGCACCAGCAACATCGTGTCCGGGATCGTCGCCGACATGCAGCACGTCCTGCGGCGGCATGCCGAGGCGGCTGCAGGCGGCGTGGAAGATGCTCGCCGCCGGTTTTGCGACGCCGTGTTCGCGCGCCGCGAGCTGGAAGCGGAAGCGGTCCATCAGCCCGATCCGCACGAGGCAGGCGTTGCCGTTGCTGATCGCCGCCAGCGGGACCTGCGCGGCGAGGCGATCGAGCGCGGCCAGGGTGTCGTCGTAGTGGTCCACCTCGCAACGCGCGGCGAAATACGCCTCGAACGCCGACGGCACCAGCGTCACATCCTCGCCACTGTCGTGCAACATGCGTTCGAGCGTGATCAGACGCTGCCGGGTGAAGTCGTGCGCGAGCTCCGGATGCGCGGCCTCCACCTCATCACGCAGTTTGCGGCGCGCAGCGACCGGCCAGCGCGTCGCGGCGCGTGGCGCATGCCCGCGCAGCCATTCGTCGAGCGCCGCCTCGGCGCGCTCGATGGCCGGCGCGATCGGCCAGAGCGTGTCGTCCAGGTCGAGGGTAATGGCGCGTGGAACCCACTGCATGCGCCTATGGTAACGCGACACCCGCCCGACCGGCCGCTATCGGCCACGGATCCACATTCCCGCAACCCCTTTCGGGTCGCGCCCGGAAGTCATTATTCCAGCAGGTGAGCCCACCGGGAATAGGTGTCGACCCGCGCCAGCACGATCTTCACGCAGACCAGCATCGGCACCGCCAGCAGCAGCCCGGCGATGCCCCACAGCCAGCCCATCGCCATCAGGGCGAGGATCAGGATCAGCGGCGAGATCGCCATGCGCCGGCCCAGCACGATCGGGGTGACGATCTCGCCCTCCAGCACGTGCAGGCCGAGGTAGATCATCGCCGGCAGCAGTGCGGGCAGCAGGCCCTTGAAGCTGGTGAAGCCCATCAGCAGCATCACGCCCACGCCGATCATCGGCCCGATGTAGGGCGCGAAGTTGAGGATCGCCATCAGCGTTCCCCACAGCATCGCCTGCTGCATCGGCACCCCGATCGCCATGAGGATGCCCGCGAGCAAGGTGCCGACGGTGGCGTTGATCAGGGTGATGGTCACCACATAGCGCGAGATCTCGCGTTCGATCGCCTGCAGGATGTCCGAGGTGACCCGTTTCTGCTGTCGGCTGGGCAGCATCGCGATCGCCTTGCGCTGGAAGCCCTCGCCGTAGACCATGAAGAAATAGGTCAGCAGGACTACCGCCAGCACCGAGGCCACCCAGCGCGGCGTATCCAGGAACGTGCCCCACGGGTCGTTGACCTCGGTCTTGATCACACGCGTCGGCTTGGTGCCGTCGCTGCTGGCAGCCTGGGCGATCGACTGTGCGGCGGAACTGGCTTCCTGCATTGGCCGCAACCACGTCCGGACCTTGGGTTCGAGCTGGTGCAACTCCGCAGGCGCCTGGTGGATCCAGACACTGGCGGGCTCGGCGAGCTGGTCGATCAGCAGGACGGCGCCCGCCAGACCCGCGCCAAGGACGAGCGCACCGCCGACGAATCGCGGAATGAGAAGTTTCTTGAGCAGGCGGATGACCGGGTTGCCGATCAGGGCGAAGAACATCGCGAGCAGCAGCGGAATCAGCACGTCGCTGGCGGCCCAGGCGACGAACAGCAATGCCAGCGTCGCCAGCACGACCATCGCGGTCGAAGCGCGCGGTCTCGGCGCGTCCGTCGCACCGATGGCCGCATCGACCGACGCGGGCGATCGAAGATCGGCGGGGGCAGAGGCAGAAGCGGACTGCGCTGTCACCTCCACGGCGTCCTCAGGCGTCCTCATCGCTCAGCCACCCGTGCCGGTTCGTGCCGCACCGGCCGTGGCAGATTGCCCCTCACCAGCCTCCGCTTCGGCAGCAGCGGCACCGGCCGCGATCGCGGCACCGAGATTCGCGAATACACCGTCCATCAGCAGATCGATCAGCTTGCCTGCGATCGCCGAACCCCGTTTCTTGCTGCCACCGCCCAATCCGGCCACGAAGCCCGCAGCCAACCCTGTCGCGACGACACGCCGCGGCGTAGCCGCGAGCTCGCCTTCCTGTTTCAGGCGGGACCACGCATCGGCCGTGCGCTTGCTGCTGCGGCTGCAATCCGCCTTCGCCATCTCGAGCTTCGCGATCCGGGCGCCCAGGCTCATAGCGTCCTGTCCGTCGATGCGTCTGCCCGCGGCGATTCCGTGGTCGCGCCCAGTGCAGCCACCCACTGCGATACCTCGTGCCGCGATGCCTCCATGTCGGCCAGCTTCAGTGCCCTCGAGGCGTGCCAGATGGCGAGCGTGCCCAGTGCCGTGCTCAGCAGCAGCGGCAGACCGATCGACAGCGCCCATCCAAGTCCTGCGGAGTGCATCGCCCAGACCGCGAGGACGGTCAACAAGACCCAAGCCGTGCCAAACAGGATAGCTGCGACGAACAGCAGTACCAGACCCTGGACCAAGGCCGTCCGCGCGAGCGCGAAGTCGGCGGCCAGCAGACGTCGCAATGCTGCGAACTGGCCGCCCCATGCCGCGGCGACCTGACGCGCGGCTTCGTACACCGACCGCGCGGATTCGGTCAGCGGCGGCGGCGGGTTCGGCTCGGACTCGCTCACATGCCTAGCTGCGGCGTGTCAGCTTGGCAAGCAGGTATCCGGCCGCGAAGGCCGCGCCGAAGGATGTCCATGGGCGGCTGCGGATCAGGTCCTCGGCCTGGCCGAGCATGTCCTTGCCCTGCTCGAGCAGTTTCTCGAACTTGTCGTCGAGCTCGGCCCTGGCTTCGCGTGCGGCGTCCTTGCTGGAGTTCACCGCCTCGCTGACGCCCGTGCTGAGATGCTCGCGCGCTTGGTCCAGGTGATCGGCGGCATTACGCAGGTGCGATGTCGAGACAGGGGGCGGGATCGGCGCTTCGGATTCGTCGGTGATCGACATGACAGGCTCCCTTGATCGTTACTGGGCAGATGGATCGAGGATACGCTACACGAGCTGTATGCTCACAACATCGTAGGCTGCCGCACGCGCATCACTGCAGCGCCAGCGTACCCACCATCTGCCCGCGCACCAGGGTGAGCTGCAGGCGTTCCGGCTTTGCTGCGAGCGCGGCCTGTAGCGCCGCGAGGTCGTGCACGTCGGCGCCGTTGATCTGCGCGACGAGGTCGCCGACCTGCAGGTTGTTTGCATACGCGCGACTCCCCGGCGCGACCTGCGCGACCACCACGCCGGCAAGTCCTTTCTGCTTGAGACTCTCGGGCAGATCCCCGAAGGTCGCGCCTTGCAGACGCGGATCGAGCTTGACACCGGCAAGCTTGTCGGCCTGCACCTTCAACGCCGCCGACAGCGCCAGCGACTGGCCGTTGCGTAGCACTTGCAGGGTGATCGGCTTGCCGACCGGGACCAGGCCCTCCTGGTTGTGCAATCCCTGGCTATCTGCAATCGGCTGGCCGTTGATGATGGTGATCACGTCGCCGACCCTGACCCCTGCAGCCTGCGCGGCCGAGCCCTGATACACGCGCGTAATGACCGCGCCGCGATTGCTGGACAAATGCATCCCGCGCACGATGCGATCGTTCAAGTCCTGCGCCTCGACCCCGAGCGAACCGCGCACGACCTTGCCGCTTGCAAGCAACTGGCGCATCACATCGCTGGCCAGGCTGGTGGGAATCGCGAAGCCGATACCGACACTGCTGCCGGTCGGGCTGTAGATCGCGCGGTTGATGCCGACCAGCTCGCCACGCAGGTTGACCAGTGCGCCGCCGGAATTGCCGGGGTTGATCGAGGCATCGGTCTGGATCATGTTCTGGTAGCCCATGCCTTGCAGCCCACTGCGGCCCAGCGCGGACACGATTCCCGAAGTCACCGTCTGCCCGAGTCCGAACGGGTTGCCGACCGCGACCACGAAATCGCCGACCTGCAACTGGTTCGAATCGGCGATCTTCAGCGCGGTGAGATGGTCGGCGTGGATGCGCACCAGCGCGATGTCGGTGTCCGGATCTGCGCCGACCGTCTGGCCCTCGACGGTGCGGCCGTCGGCCAGCGTCACCGTGATGCCATCGGCGGCCTCGACGACGTGATTGTTGGTCAGGATCAGGCCGTGCTCGGCATCCACCACCACGCCCGAGCCCAGCGCCTGCTCGACGCGCTCTTGGGGCATGTCGGGAATGCCGAAGAACTGGCGGAAGAACGGATCACCCGCCAGGGGATTGCTGGTGCGGACGAGGTGCTTGCTCTGGATGCTCACGACCGCGGGCGTCACGTTGCGCAGCATCGGCGCCAGCGAAGGCAGCGGCTGGCCG
>DATHOV010000047.1:0-7322 GCA_035484515.1 Lysobacteraceae bacterium | reverse complement strand
CTGGGAGACGATCGCGGTAACCAGGAACAGCGGATACAGCACCGGCGAGATCGCGCCGGCTGCCGCCGCCAGCGGCGCGGTATTGCCCGCCAGCGCATGCCCTAGCAGGCCCTGCGCAACCACCTGCAGGCCGATGTAGATCAGCACGACGAGTGCGATCGCTGTCATCGTCGCTCTCGGCACGACGCGGCTGGGATCGTGGACCTCGCCGGAGGGCATGAGCGCGGTTTCCATGCCTGCGTAGGCGAAGATCACAGCCACCATCGAACTGCCGACGGCGGTGGGGCCGGGCAGGGCAGCGACGTGCAGGTTCACCGGATGCACGTAGAAGAAGCCCACGGTGGCGAGCAGGACCAGGGGCAGCAGTTTGACGGTCGCGAAGCCCATCACCGCGCGCGCGCCGATGCGCACGCCGCGTGCGTTGAGCACGCACAGGATCGCGAACACGGCGGTCACCAGCAGCGCCCGCGGCAGCGTCTGCGAGAACATCGGCGACAGGTGCTGGGCCTGGTCGGCGAGTGCGGCGGCGATGCCGCCGTCGGCGGTGACGTTGGATATCCACAGCACTGCGGCGATCACGAAACCGGGAAATTCGCCGAACGCCGCGGTGACGTAGCTGTAGGGGCCGCCGGTGGCGTGGATGCGGCTGCCCGCGGCCGAGAAGCACAGCGCGATCGGAACGAACACCAGCGCACCGAGCACGAAGGCCAGCGGCGCGGCGGCGCCCATCGAAGCGGCCATCGTGCCAGGCAGGGCGAAGATGCCGCCGCCGATGGTGTTGTTTATGACCGACGCCGCCAGCGCCCAGAAGCCGATCCCGCGCAGCAGAGCCGCATCGCCCGCGCGCGCGACCGAAACATCCGCGGTGTTCGAAGCCATCGGCGTTCCTGTCGGCTGCGTCGATCACGCAGCCGACAGCATAACCTCAGAAGCCGCTCAGCTCGCCGGGCAGGGCCGCTCACTCACGGCTTCGGGTCCCAGTGGAACTTGTGGAGCAGCCGATGCACGAGCGGAGCGACGATCACCCCGGCCGCGATGATGAAGACCAGCCCCGCATACAACGCGTAGAGGCCTGCGAAGAGCTTGCCGCCGTCCGTGTGCGGCGCGTCCACCGGTCCCATGCCGCCGAGCAGCATCGCCGCATTGAGAAATCCGTCGCGCCAGGGCAGGTGCTCGTAGTACGCATAGCCGGCCATGCCGATCGCCAGCGAACCGACGATCAGCGCCGCCGAGGCGAGGACATGGATCAGCATGCGGCGCAGGAAGAGGCCGATCGGCAGGGGAGGATGCTGGCGCGATTCGTACATGGGAGGCGACGACGATGGCGAAGGGCGATGGTAGCGATCTTGCCATGCGCGAAGGACTGCGGCGCATGGCCGTCTCTCGATGGCCTGCATGCGCGTTGTCCGAAACCGGACTATGCTGCGACGAAATCGCCGATCGCATGCCGACCATCGACTGGAGACCTTCCATGCAAGCGCCAGCCGCAAGCCATCGTTTCTCGCTCCGGTCCGTGCTGTCGCTGGCGATCCTGCTCGTCGCCTGCGTCGCGCCCCACAGCGCCCGCGCCGCGTCAGCCGACAGTGCATCGGTCGAATGCATGCTGCCAGGCGAGATCCACAACATCGGCGGCCACCCGACGATGGGAGCGCGCCGTTCCGAACAGACCACGGCCGAGGATTGCCGGGAGCGCGGCGGCGAGTACACGGTGCAGGAGACGGCGCCACAGGCGGCCTCGCCGGCGACGCCGGTCGCGGGCGCAGACGACGGCAAGATCATCGCCTGCCTGTTGCCGCGCCAAACACGCCAACTCGGCGAGAAGGCAACGTACAAGACGACGCGCCACACGGTCCACACCACCCGGACGGATTGCCAGAAGCGCGGCGGCGACGTCTACACGCCATCGCACACGCACCACGCGACGACGAAGAAGTAGCGCCAGCGTTTGCGCCCGACTGCAGGACGCAGGTTCCGAATCGCCTGCAGCGAGCCGCCGCCACGGCAACACGCCGGTAACAAGACACGCCGACAATCATCTGTTGCCGATGGTGAGTCGACGACGACGAAGCGCTTTGATCCACACGTCGTCGGCGGTCGCCGTTTCCGGATAATCGCCCATGGCTGCGCGTGATGCGGCCTCCAGTAACCCCATGCCACTCGATCGCCGCGAATTCCTGAAACTAGGCAGCCTGCTCGCGCTCGGCACGGGCGCCTCGCACATGTTGCGAGCCGCGGCATCGCTTCCGGCCGCGTCGATCCTTGCGGGCGGAAAGCCCGACATCAGCATGCGCATCGCGCAGTCGCGGATCGAACTCGCGCCCGGTCGCGTCGTCACGACGAAGTCCTACAACGGGCAGGTTCCCGGGCCGATGCTGCGCCTCAAGCAGGGACGAAAGTTCGTCGTCGATGTCCACAACGACACCGACGTGCCGGAGATGCTGCACTGGCACGGTTTGCCGTTGTCGGTGGATGTCGATGGCGCTGAGGAAGAGGGCACGCCGTGGATTCCCGCGCGCGGGATGCGCCGCATCGCGATGACGCCGCAGGAGTCCGGCTTCCGTTTCTATCACACCCATCAGAACGCCGGCAGCGACCTCACCAAGGGCCTTTACGGCGGCCTGCTCGGCCCGATGTACATCGAGCCGCGGCACGAGCCCGGCGCATACGATCGCGAGGTCTTCCTCGTGCTCAAGGAATTCGATCCGTACATCGCCGGCGACGACGGCATGGACATGGACTTCCTAGCCCCGACCGGCCGCGATCCGGCGCTCGTGAAGCGTGCGCTGGACGTGGTGGACGCTGCGCACGTGAAGTCGGACTGGGAAAGCTACGACGTCTCTTTCCGCACGTGTTCGATCAACGGCAGGATGCTCGGCCACGGCGAACCGGTGCGCGTGAAGCCCGGCGAACGCGTGCTCTTCCACATCCTCAACGGCAGCGCCATGCTGAACCGCGGGCTCGCGCTGCCCGGCCACAGCTTCAAGGTGGTCGCGCTCGACGGCAATCCGGTGCCGCATCCGGTTGAGGTCCCGGTGCTGTGGATTGGCGTGGCCGAGCGCGTCAGCGCGATCGTCGAGATGAAGAACCCCGGCACCTGGGTCCTCGGCGATCTCGATGATGGCGACCGCGGCCGTGGCATGGGCATCGTGGTCGAGTACGCCGGGCATCGCGGCGAGCCGCAATGGCGCAAGCCGCCGCCGTTCCTGTGGGACTACCGCCGTTTCGCAGACCCGCATGCGAAGGTCGTCGTTCCGGACCAGACGCTGGAGATGACCTTCATCGAACACCCCTTCCACGGCAAGGGCTTCAACACCTGGACCATCAACGACGTCGCCTTCGACATGGACGCGATGCGGCCGATGTTCCGGCTGCAGCGCGGCGCGCGCTACCGGCTGCGCATGCACAACGCCAGCGACGACGCCCATCCGATCCACCTGCACCGGCACACCTTCGAGATCACGCGGATCGCCGGAAGGCCGACCGCGGGTGTGCGCAAGGACGTGGCGATGATCGGAGGTTACCAGTCGATGGACATCGACTTCACCGCCGACCAGCCTGGGTTGTCGCTGTTCCACTGCCATATGCAGTCGCACATGGATCACGGGTTCATGGCCTTGCTCGATTGCGCCTGAGGCCACGGCGGCATCGCGTTTCCGTTCGCGTTTGCGGCATCAACCCAGCAAATCGACCTGAACCAGTACGTCCACGCCACCCGGCGGAACGATCCGGCTGGCAGGAATGTCTTGGCCGGCACGCCAGCGCTTCACGGCATCGCGCTTGGACTCGCCATCGACGAGGAACAGCACTTCGCGCGCTCGACTCAGGCGCGCGGCGCTGAGCGAGACGCGTTGCGGCGGCGGTTTCGGCGCATCGACGATCGCGAGCACATCCGGAGAACCGGCCCCGCCTCCCGCGTCTCGACCGGGGAACAGGCTGGCGGTATGGCCGTCCTCGCCGAGTCCGAGCAGCACCAGATCGAAATCGTCGACATCCCGAAGCGCTTCCGCGTAAAGGGCGGTCGCAGCCTCCGCCCCGAGTTCGGCCGGAATCGGACGAACGTTCGCGGCTATCATCGGCAGCTCGTCGAGCAAGGTCACGCGTGCCATTTCGCTGTTGCGCAGCGGGTCGTCCGTCGGAGCGCAACGCTCGTCGCCGAACCAGATATCCCACAGCGACCAGTCGGTGCGCGCGCCGCGCAGCAGGGTGTAGGTCCCTCGCGGTGTGTTGCCTCCGGCCAGCACGATGGAGAAGCGACCTCGTTCGGCCAATGCGCGCTCGGCAGCGTCGAGGATTCGACGGCTGGCGGCCGATTCCATCTCCATAGAGTCGCCAACGCCGTGCCAGCGGACATTCCCTTGTCCATGCGTCGAGTCCGTCATGGCCTCATTCCTTCTTGATCGCGTGGCCGCCGAATTCGTTGCGCATCGCGGCAAGCAGCTTGTCGGCGAACGAATCGGCATCGCGCGAACGGAAGCGCTCGAACAGCGATTGCGTGATGATCGGCGCAGGCACGTCCAGGTCGATCGCTTCGGCCACCGTCCAGCGGCCTTCGCCTGAATCCACGACGTAGGGCGCGATGCCGGCCATCGTCGGATTCTTGCCGAGTGCGTCGGAGGTGAGGTCGAGCAGCCACGAGCGCACCACGCTGCCATAACGCCAGATCTCGGCGACCTGGTGCAGGTCGAGCGCGAAATCCTTCTTGTGCTGCAGGATCGAGAAGCCTTCCGCGTACGCCTGCATCATTCCGTACTCGATGCCGTTGTGGACCATCTTGGTGAAGTGGCCCGAACCGACCGGGCCGACGCGACCCCAGCCTTGCGCCGCTGCGGGTGCAAGCGTCTCGAAGATCGGACGCAGGCGTTCGATCACGGCCGCGTCGCCGCCGACCATCATGCTGTAGCCCTGATCGAGTCCCCAGACGCCACCGCTGGTGCCGCAGTCGACGAAGTCGATCTTCTTCGCTGAGCATGTCGCGGCGCGGCGCAGCGAATCCTTGTAGTACGAATTGCCGCCATCGATGATGCAGTCGCCGGGTGCGAGCAGGCCGAGCAGGGCGATGATGGTGCTGTCGGTGATCGGCCCGGCCGGTACCATCGTCCATATCGCGCGCGGTGCGTCGAGTTTCTGCACGAGGGCTTCGAGCGAATCCGCCGATTCCACGCCGGAATCCTCGGCGGCCTTGCGCGCTGCAGCGTTCGGGTCGAAGCCGACGATGCGATGTCCACCGCGTACGAGGCGCTGCGCCATGTTGGCGCCCATGCGGCCGAGTCCGATCATTCCAAGATCCATGGTCCGTTCTCCCTGAAGTCGGCGAAGTATCCACGATCCATGGTGAACGGATGCGTGTTCGGGTCATTCTATGAGGGAAATCCCCGGCTCTGCTGGCGGACTGCCAATGGTTCGACCTGGGCAGCGGTCGCAGTGGAAGCATGCCGCCTTCAGGCGGCTCACGTTCTTGCTGCACCTTCGCGGCGCTGCCAACCCTTCACCGTGCGGACTGGAACGCGTTGTTCCAGTTCTGCTTCATGCAGACGGACTATGCTGTCTTGGAGTCCACCCCGAGCCCAAGCCATGACCACGATCATCGCCCCGCGCGTGCACGATCTCGGCGGGTTCCAGGTGCGGCGGGCAGTGCCTTCGGTGAAGGCGCGCAGCGTGGGGCCCTTCGTGTTCGTCGATCACATGGGGCCGGCAGTGTTCGAGCCGGGTCGTGGCATCGACGTGCGGCCGCATCCGCACATCGGGCTGGCGACGGTGACCTTCCTGTGGTCGGGGACGATCACCCATCGCGATACGCTAGGTTCGCAGCAGGACATCGCTGCCGGTGACGTCAACTGGATGACGGCAGGGCGCGGGATCGCGCATTCCGAGCGTTCTCCGCTGGCGTCGCGTGAGCACGTGCAGGCGTTGCATGGCATGCAGACCTGGGTCGCGTTGCCCAGGGCCGACGAGGAAACCGCGCCGGGATTCCACCATCATCCGGCCGCGAGCCTGCCGCGGATCGAACGCGATGGCGCGCTGCTGCGCGTTCTCGCCGGCCGCGCCTATGGTGCCGAAGCGCCGGTGAAGGTTTTCGCCGATACGCTGTACGTCGCGATCGACCTGGCGGCCGATGCGCAGGTCGCGCTCGACGCCAGCCATATCGAGCGTGCGTTGTATGTGCTGGATGGGCAGGCGCAGCTCGATGGCGTCGATCTACCGACGCAACACCTGGCAGTGCTCGACCGCGGCACGCGGCCGCTGCTGCGCGCGACGATGCCGGTCAAGGCGCTGTTGCTGGGCGGCGAGCCGCTCGATGGTCCGCGCCATCTGTGGTGGAACTTCGTCTCGTCCTCGAAGGAACGGATCGAGCAGGCCAAGCGGGACTGGCTCGACGGAAATTTCGGCAAGGTCGTGGACGACAAAGAATTCATTCCGTTGCCCGACAGATAGATCGTCGGCGATCAGGCAAAGCGTTCACGGGTTTCGCCGGGGCCGGGCACAAGAGGCCTGGTCGTCCCAGGGAGTGGATCTGGAATTACCCAGGCCCCTTGTGCGTTGCCTGCGCGTTTCGCATCGACTTCAGCCTGATGCGTCGGATGACGGAATCGAATGCGATCACGACGAACAGGCCGAAGAAGTACACCAGCACATAGGCGATCTTCGCGGCGCCCAGCACAGGCTTGATGAGCTTTCCATGCCAGGTGTTCTCATCGAGCAGTCGCTTCCACATCTTCTTCGATCCTTGCCGCTGGCGGCCTCTGCAATCTGGAACCCGTATCAAAAAATCATCTGCGCTCAACGACAAGTCCCGTCACTTCAGATGCGTCGTCATCCAGTCCACCCAACGCCGATACACGTCGGTGGTGCGGACGATGTCTCGTGGGAAGTGCGTGTCCACCGGGTAGGCGTAGAACTCCACCTCGACGCCGGCATCGCGCAGGGCGTGATACCACTCGTAGCTGTTGACCAGGGGCACGTTCGGGTCGCCGACGTCGCCCATGATGAGCGTGGGCGCCTTCACGTTTTGCGCGCTGGCGATCGGCGATTGCTCGCGCCATATGTCGTGGTCTTTCGCGCTCCACGGGGAGCCGCCGAAGAAGTAGGTGTCGCCGGTCTGGTAGTAGGAGATCGTGTAATCCATCACCCAGTCGGTGAGCGCAGCGCCGGACACGGCGGCCTTCCAATCGTGGTAGTGGCCTGTCAGCCAGGTCGTCATGTAGCCGCCGTACGACCAGCCGCTCACGCCGATGCGGGTTTCATCGACGATACCGAGTTTCTTCACCGCATCGAGGCCAGCCATCACGTCCTTGCCGGGGCCTTCGCCGGTGTCGCGGTAGATC
>DATHOV010000046.1:0-2187 GCA_035484515.1 Lysobacteraceae bacterium | reverse complement strand
TGCGCCGCGACGCGTTCTCGCGCCGGCTGATGCGCGAAACAGTGCTGACCGCCGACGACCTGATCCTGCCGGTGTTCGTGCACGAACTCGCCGGCCGCGCGCCGATCGCCTCGATGCCCGGCGTCGAACGCCTGTCGATCGACGAGCTGCTGCGCGTGGCCGAGCAGGCACATGCACTGCGCATCCCCGCGATCGCGTTGTTTCCGGTAACGCCGGATTCGGCCAAGTCGCTCGACGCGAGCGAAGCGTGGAATCCCGATGGTCTCGCGCAGCGCGCGGTGCGTGCGCTCAAGTCGCGATTTCCGGAATTGGGCGTGATCACCGATGTCGCGCTCGATCCGTTCACGACGCATGGGCAGGACGGACTGATCGACGACACGGGTTACGTCGTCAACGACGAGACCGTCGAAGCACTTGTAAGGCAGGCGCTCTCGCACGCACAGGCCGGCGCGGACGTGGTCGCGCCTTCGGACATGATGGACGGCCGCATCGGCACGATCCGCGTGGCGCTCGAAGAAGGGGGACTGGTCAACACGCGCATCCTCGCCTACGCGGCCAAGTACGCTTCGGGTTTCTACGGCCCGTTCCGGGATGCCGTTGGCAGCGCCGGCAGCCTCGGCAAGGGCAACAAGTACACCTACCAGATGGATCCGGCCAACAGCGACCAAGCCCTGCGCGAGGTCGCGCTCGACATCGAGCAGGGTGCCGACATGGTGATGGTGAAACCTGCATTGCCGTATCTCGACGTCGTGCGTCGGGTGAAGGAACGTTTCGGCATGCCGACGTTCGCCTACCAGGTCAGTGGCGAATACGCGATGCTCAAGGCCGCATCGCTCAACGGCTGGCTCGACGAGCGCGCGTGCGTGATGGAAGCGCTGACATCGATCAGGCGTGCGGGTGCCGACGCGATCCTCACCTACTTCGCGCTCGACGCGGCGCGCTGGCTCAAGGATTGAAGCCTGATGGAGAAACGCTACGCGCTGTTTGGCCATCCCGTCGCGCATTCGCTCTCGCCGCGCATCCACGCGGCCTTCGCGAAACAGGCAGGCGTCGCGATGCATTACGCAACGGTCGATGCGACGCCGGAAGGCTTTGCTAATCTGTTGCGGGCATTCACAATTGGCGGCGGCGCCGGCGCCAACATCACCTTGCCGCACAAGACCGCCGCGCTGGCGTTGTGCCATGTGGTCAGTGCGCGTGCGCAGCGCTGCGGCGCAGTCAACACGCTGGTGCGCAAGGGCGACGGCTGGCACGGCGACAACACCGACGGCGCCGGCCTGGTGCGCGACCTCACCGGCCGCGAACAGCACGACCTGCGCGAACGCCGCACCCTGCTGCTCGGCGCCGGCGGCGCGGCGGCGGGCGTCGCGCCCGCGCTGATCGACGCGGGCATCGGCGACCTGTACATCGTCAACCGGAGCCCCGAGCGCGCCGACGCCCTGGCCGATGTGCTCGGCATGCCCGGGCGCGTGCATTCGCGCTACTGGAAGGACCTGCGCTCGCTCGGCAACTTCGACCTGATCGTCAACGCGACCTCGGCCGCTCGCTCGCACGAACGCCTGGAGCTGCCGTTCTCGATCGCCTACCGCAACACGCTTGCGGTCGATCTCGGTTACGGCGATGCGGCGGTCGACTTCCTCGCCTGGGCGCGCAGCGCGCATTGCAACGATGCCATCGATGGCCTGGGCATGCTGGTCGAGCAGGCCGCCGAGAGCTTCCAGATCTGGCACGGCGTGCGTCCGCAGACCGATCCCGTGTATGAGCTGCTGCGCACAGAGTTGCCGCTCGAGGCTACGGATTGAGTCAATCGTTGCCCTGCCGCGCCGGCTGCGGCGCCTGCTGCATCGCGCCGTCGATCTCCTCGCCGATCCCCGGCATGCCGAATGGCAAGGCCGCCGGCATGCGCTGCATCCAGCTCACCGACGACAACCGCTGCGCAATCTTCGGCCGACCCGAACGTCCGCGGGTCTGCGTTTCGCTGCGTCCCTCGGCGGCCATGTGCGGATCCGATCGCGCGCATGCGCTGGCCTGGCTGGACGCGCTGGAGCGCAACACACGGCCGTGACGAACGCGTGGTTCGAACGGGGTCTCGAAAATACCGGGAACTCGTGCAATCAGAGCGCGACTGCCGTGTCCATGCGACCGAAACCACGCGCGACGAAGCACATGCCCGGCTTCACGAACGGG
>DATHOV010000045.1:0-6989 GCA_035484515.1 Lysobacteraceae bacterium | reverse complement strand
TCGTTGGAGGCACCGGTGGTGACCTTGTCGGCGCCGAAGATCAACTCCTCGGCCACGCGCCCGCCGTACAGCGAGCACAGCCGGCTCTCGATGTTTTCCTTGTTGTAGCTGTAGCGATCGCCTTCGGGCAGGTACACGGTGACGCCCAGCGCGCGACCACGCGGAATGATCGTGACCTTGTAGACCGGATCGTGATCGGGGACCAGGCGGCCGACGATCGCGTGGCCGGCTTCGTGGTAGGCGGTGTTGCGCTTTTCCTCTTCGCTCATCGCCATCGAGCGGCGCTCGGCACCCATCATGATCTTGTCGCGGGCCTTGTCGAAGTGGTCCATGCGCACGTCGCGGGCGTTCTCGCGCGCCGCGAACAGCGCGGCCTCGTTGACCAGGTTCGCAAGGTCCGCGCCGGAGAAGCCCGGCGTGCCGCGCGCGATGACCATGGGTTTCACGTCGTCGGCCATCGGCACCTTGCGCATGTGCACCTGCAGGATCTGCTCGCGGCCCTTCACGTCGGGCAGGCCGACCACGACCTGACGGTCGAAGCGGCCCGGGCGCAACAGCGCGGGATCAAGCACGTCGGGACGATTGGTCGCGGCGATCACGATCACGCCTTCGCTGCCCTCGAAGCCATCCATCTCGACCAGCAGCGCATTCAGCGTCTGCTCGCGCTCGTCGTGACCACCGCCGAGGCCGGCGCCGCGATGGCGGCCGACCGCGTCGATCTCGTCGATGAAGATGATGCACGGAGCGTGCTTCTTGGCCTGCTCGAACATGTCGCGCACGCGCGAGGCGCCGACACCGACGAACATCTCGACGAAGTCCGAGCCGGAGATCGAGAAGAACGGTACCTTGGCCTCGCCGGCGATCGCACGCGCCAGCAGGGTCTTGCCGGTGCCCGGAGGACCGACCATCAGCACGCCGCGCGGAATCTTGCCGCCAAGCTTCTGGAACTTGCCGGGGTCGCGCAGGAATTCGACCAGCTCGCCGACTTCATCCTTCGCCTCGTCGCAGCCGGCAACGTCGGCGAAGGTGACCTTGACCTGGTCCTCGCCCTGCATCTTCGCCCGCGAACGGCCGAAGCTCATCGCGCCCTTGCCGGAACCGCCCTGCTGCATCTGCCGCAGGAAGTAGATGAAGATGCCGATGATCAGCAGAGTCGGCAGGAAGTCGATCACGATGCTCCAGAACAGGCCGCCGCCAGAGGGCTTCTGCTGTTCGAAATCGACCTTGTGACGGCTGAGGTCGTTGATCAGGTCCTTGTCGTAGGGCGCCGTGGTGGTGCCCTTGGTTCCATTCTTGAGCTCGAACGTCAGGGTGGTGACGTTGGACTGGTAGTCGCCCAGTTCCACGCTCTTGACCGCATCGGAATGCACGTCCTCGAGGAAGGAGGAATACGGCACGTCGGAAGTCGCCTCCGACCGTCCGGGCGAGAAGCTCTGGAACACGGCCAGCAGCACGACCGCGACGATCACCCAGAGCAGCAGATTCTTTGCCAAATCATTCATGGTGTTTATTCCTGTGCGCGTCGTTTGTTTCGATGCGCGTCCTGCGCATTTGCTTCGTATTTCAAACCGGAAAATCCAAGGTTCAATCTCGTAGCTGACGCTTCTACCGTACATCCATGTACGGACTGTCAAATTAAAAGCCCGTTTCGGTGCGACGCCGGGGTTGCCTGTTTCCCGCTATCCCGGAGCCTTGGGCTGCGTTTCACAGTCTATTCTTCTTTCCAACCGCCAGCGCGTAGACCTCGGTCGAGCGCTTGCGCGAGGCTTCTGGCTTGCGCATCGCGACCCTTGCGTAGTGTTGTTTCAGGCTGCGTACGAAGTCGTCGAAATCCTCGCCCATGAACAGTTTGGTCAGAAACGCGCCTTCCGGTGTGAGATGCGCGTCGGCGAATTCGCGGGCCAGGTCGGCCAGGTGCATCGCCCGCGGCTGGTCCACGGTGTCCATGCCACTCATGTTGGGGGCCATGTCGGAAAGCACAAGGTCCACCCGGCGCCCGCCCAGCAAGGCTTCGAGTTGCGAGAGTACGGCGTCTTCCCGGAAGTCCCCGTGAATGAACTCCACCCCGGCGATCGGCGGCATCGGCAGGATGTCCAGCGCGATCACCACGCCCGGATTTGCCTGATCCAGCCGACCCAGCATCCGTCGAACGACCTGCGACCAGCCGCCAGGCGCCGCGCCGAGGTCCACCACGACCATGCCCGGCTTGAGCAGGCGGTCGCGCGCCAGCAGTTCCTCCAGCTTGTAGGCCGCGCGCGAACGCATGCCCTCGGCCTGCGCCTTCTTCACGAAGGGATCGGCGAAGTGCTCGCGTAACCAGGCGGAACTGCTCTTGCTGCGGGCCATGTGAACGGGAACGAGGGATCGAGAGTCAGTAGCCGGCAATAGAGGACCCATACGGGTGCGCTCGCCGGGCTTGCAGGACGCGCATGATACCCTTTCGGCCCGTTCGACCGTCCCGAAACGCATGCCTATCGCTCTTGCCGCAGCCCAGAAACGCTACCTGCGCTCGCTCGCGCACGACCTGAAGCCGGTGATCCTGGTCGGTGCCAAGGGCGTCACGCCGGCCTTGCTGGCCGAACTCGACCTCGCACTGGAGCATCACGAACTGGTCAAGCTGAAGATCGCCGCTGGCGATCGCGACGAACGCGATGCCTGGGTGGAAGAGATCGTGAAGGCCACTGGCGTGGCGCTGGTGCAGCGCGTGGGCAACATCGCGACCGTGTTCCGCGCGCGCAGGAAGAACCCGGGCATCGTCCTGCCCCGCTAGCCGCGCGACCGACGCCGTGCCATTCATCCTGCAACCGCCCGATCACGCCTACGCCGTGCGTTCGGTTCGCGACGATGGCATCGTCGTCAACGAGCAGACCATCGCGTCCAGTTTCTACCTGTCGCCCGACACGCTGCACGAAGGCTGGGCGCCGGTCAGCATCGACACGTTGAAACCAGACGATCTCGCCGGCCCTTTGTCGCTGGACCCGGAAGTCATCCTGCTCGGCACCGGCGCGCGCCAGCGCTTTCCTTCCGCGCTGGTGATGGCCACCTGCCTGCAACGCGGCGTCGGCATCGAAGCCATGGACAACCACGCCGCCGCGCGAACCTTCAGCGTCCTCGCGAACGAAGGACGGCGGGTGGTGGTGGCGTTCCTGTTGGGAAGCGATCCGTAGGACCGATCAGCGATGCCGGCCGGCGCCGGCCTTCAGCAGCTTCTCCAGCACCCCGGCTTCCACGTCGGCGAGCCTGCGGATGTACAGACAGCCCTTGCCGGTCTTGTGCTTTCCGAGCTTTTCCAGCATCGCGGCGTTGCCCTCCGGATCGAGACCATAGAGCGCCATCGCGTCCTTGCGCGCGGAAAACCCCAGCCTGCACATGTCGCCTTCGCGTCGGCTCTCGTATCGGTAGTGGTAACTGCCGAAGCCGACGATGGACGGACCCCACATCTTGGCCGGCTCGCCGGTCGCCTTGTGCATCATCGCGGCGAGCTTCTCGCAATCGGTGCGGCGCGTCGGGTCGTCGATCGCGGCGAAATAGGCCTCGACACTCGCTTCGGTCTGCGTGGTCTTGTTTGCCTTGGCCATCCTGAGACTCCGAAGTCGTCGGTGTGGTTTTCGCGGTTCAATGCTCCGGCAGATACTGCAACGGATCCACCGGCCTGCCGTTGCGGCGGATCTCGAAATGCAGTTCGTCGCGCGGGGCGCCGGTGCTGCCCATCTCGGCGATCGGTTGCCCGGCCTTCACGCGCTGGCCCTCGGCCACGAGGCGCTTGCGGTTGTGGCCGTAGGCGGAGAGCCATTCGTCGGAGTGCTTGATGATGATCAGCTCGCCGTAGCCGACCAGGCCCGAGCCCGAATACACGACCACGCCGTCGCTGGCCGCGAGCACCGGCTCGCCGGCGTTGCCGGCGATGTCGATGCCTTGCCGGGTCGCATCGCCCGCCGCGAAACGCTCGATCAGCGAACCTTTCACGGGCCAGTGCCAATGCACGCCGCCGACGGCGACGGTCGCGACATCGGCCGGCAGGATCGCGGCAGAGGGCGTACGCGCCGTGTCGTCGGCGACTGGTGCGGGTGCCGGGGCCGCATGCACCGTCGATGGGGAAGGAGCGATGACGACTGCTGGCAATGGATGCACCGGCGACGAGGCGACCTGGGCAGGCGCTGGCGCTGTCGTGGTCGCAGTCGATGCGGGCGCAGGCACCGTCTCGAACGGCGTGGGCAGCGAAGGTGCCGATGCACCCGTATCGGTTCTTGTCGCCGTGGTTGCAGAGGGCGAAGGCGAAGGCGTCTGCGCTGCATTCGGCTGGGACGGCGTACGCTGCGGATGCGGCGGCGACTGCACGATCGCCCTTGCCGGTATCGGCGCGCGCGCGCGTTCGCCATGCAGCTTCAGGATCTGCCCGACATAGATCGTGTACGGCGGCTGGATGCTGTTCATCGCGGCCAGCTCGCGGAAATCCATGCCATTGCGGAAGGCGATGCCGTACAACGTGTCGCCGCGAACCACTTCGACCTCACCCGCAGCCGCATGGCGCGGTGCAGGGACTGGCGCGGCATGGGTCGTTGCGCCTTCGTCCGGCGCGCGGCTGACCACGTGCGCTTCGCCGCAGGCGCCGAGCAGCCCCACCAGTACGGCCAGTGCGAGCCACCTCAGGCAGTGCGCCGATTGCGCCACGGGGTTCATCCGTGCATTCCTCTCCAGACCAGCCATCCCACGATTGCGGCCAAGAGTACCAAAGCGATCCACCCGATCGGCTCGATCCAGCGATGCAAGGCGGCCTCGGCGCGCTCGCCGCCGATCCTGATGGCAATGGCGAGCAGGTACACGCGCTTGCCGCGACCGACCGTGATGCATGCGAGAAACGGAAGCATCGGGATGCCGACGATGCCGGCCGCCCAGGTCACGAACTTCATCGGAATGATCGGCTGCAGCGCCGCGACGACCAGCGTGCCCATCAGTTCCAGCCAGTGTTCGCGCATGTCGGTGCGCAGATTTCCCACCCACAGATCGACGCTTTGCTGCACGTCGTGACTGAGAAGAGGTCTCAGCGCTTCGTAGGCGTAGTGGCCGAGCGCATATCCGACGACCGCGCCCAGCAGGGATCCGACCAAGCTGATGCTGGCGAAGCGGATGCCGCTGCGCGGCTTCGCCAGGCACATCGGCGCGAGCATCACTTCGGGCGCGATCGGAAAGAACACCGCCTCGAAGATGCTCAGCACGAACAGGATCAGCGGCGCACGCGGCGATGCGGACCAGCGCAGGGCGCGTTCGTACAGCGGCTTGAACAGTTTCATGGTTCGACAGGCTCACCACGGTCGGAGTCTCGTCGCACCATCAAACGACTCCCGGCAGCAAGGGTACGAACACCACGTTGCCCAGCGTCTCCGGACCCCAGCCTTCCTCGGAGTTGCGCCAGCGCTGCAGGGCCTGCGACGTCGTGCCGCCCACAGGCGCGACCAGCACCCCGTGCGGATGCAGTTGCGCGAGCAGTTCGATCTCCACCGTCGCGCCGGCCGCGGTCACGATGATCGCGTCGAACGGCGCATGTTCGGCCCAGCCTGCGCGGCCGTCGTCGTGGCGCGTGTTGATGTTCTTCAGGCCGAGCTGGCGGAAGCGCTTGCGCGCGCCGCGCAGCAACTCGTCGATGCGCTCGACCGTGTAGACCTCATCGACCAGCAGCGACAGCACTGCAGCCTGGTAGCCGGAACCGGTGCCGATCTCCAGCACCCGCCGCGGCGACGGCGCGTCCGGCGTGGCCGGTTCCAGCAGGGCCTCGGTCATGCGCGCGACGACCCAGGGCTGCGAGATCGTCTGGCTCTTGCCGATCGGCAATGCGGTGTCCTCGTAGGCGCGGCTTGCGAGCGCCTCGTCGATGAAAAGATGGCGCGGCACCTGGCGCATCGCAGTCAGCACGCGCTCGTCGCGGATGCCGTCGCTGCGCAGGCGCTCGATCAGGCGGTCGCGCGCGCGCTGCGAGGTCATGCCGACCCCTTGCGCTTCCGGACGCTGGCGGAACAGCGGCGTCATGTGCGCGTTCTCAGCGCTTCGCCGAGTGCGCCGACCCAGCTCGCCACTTTCTCCAGCGCCTTGTAGCGGGTGAGGTCGACCTGGATCGGCGAGACCGCCACGAAACCGCCGCGCACCGCGTGGAAATCGGTACCTGGCCCTGCATCCTGTTCAGCCCCGGGAGGCCCGATCCACCAGATCGGGCGCCCGCGCGGATCGGTCTGGCGGATGCACGGCTCGGCGCGATGGCGCTGGCCGAGGCGTGCGGCCTCGAACCCGGCCAGGTCGTCCCACGGAACATCGGGCACGTTGACGTTGAGGATGGTGTCGTTCGGCAGCGGATCGATGAGCAGTCGCGTGAGGATCTCGACCGTCGCCCGCGCCGCGGTTTCGAAGTGCCGGGCCTGGTGATCGCGGCTCACGCAGGACACCGCGATCGACGGCAGGCCGAGGAAGCGCCCTTCCATCGCCGCTGCGACGGTGCCCGAATAGATCACGTCGTCGCCGAGGTTGGCCGAGCTGTTGATGCCGGACACGACGATGTCCGGCTCGCGGTCGAGCAAGCCGGCGAGCGCGACGTGCACGCAGTCGGTCGGCGTGCCGTACACGCACCATGTCATCGGATCGACGCGGGAGACGCGGATCGGCTGGTCGAGGGTCAATGAGTTGCTGGCGCCGGAACGGTCGCGATCGGGCGCGACGACCCAGACTTCGTGACCGGCCGCGCGCAGTTTTTCGGCGAGGATGCGGATGCCGGGCGCATCCACGCCATCGTCGTTGCTCACCAGTACGCGCATGCAACCCCTTTGAAGCGCTTCTCAACAGCGAAGCTGGTCAACGCTTCGCGGTTGCGAAGCTGGTCAATGATCGTGCCGGCGACCGCGCGCCTGCGGTTCCGGCAGCCGTCATTGTGCCACGATGCCGCACGCGTTCAGTCCCCTGCGGACAGCAATTCCGAAAGCTCGACCCGGTCCCGGGAAGCGGCT
>DATHOV010000044.1:0-10702 GCA_035484515.1 Lysobacteraceae bacterium | reverse complement strand
TCGGCCTCGTGCAGTTCATCCCGTCGCTGCTGCTAGCACTGCCTGCCGGTCATGTGGCGGATCAGTTCGACCGGCGCCGCATCGTCGCGATCGGGCAGACCGTCGAAGCCATCGCGATCGCGCTGCTGGCGATCGGCACGTTCCTGCACTGGTTCGACGAACGGGCGATTTTCGCACTGCTGTTCCTGATCGGCGTGGCCAAGGCCTTCGAGTTCCCTGCCCTGCAGGCGCTGCTGCCTTCGCTGGTTCCCGCCGAGCTGTTTCCACGTGCCACCGCGACGGCCACCTCGGCTTCGCAGGCCGCGACGATCGTCGGCCCGGCGATCGGCGGTCTGCTCTACGCAGCAGGCCCAGGCGTGGTGTACGCAGCCACTGCGCTGCTTTACGTCTGCGCGATCTGGCTGCTCGCCGGCATGCGCTACGAACCCAAGCCGGTGGCGCGCCAGCCGGTGACGCTCGAGAGCGTGTTCGCCGGCGTGCGCTTCATTCGCGAGCGTCCGGTCGTGCTCGGTGCGATCTCGCTGGATCTTTTCGCCGTGCTGTTCGGCGGCGCGACCGCGTTGCTGCCGATCTTTGCGCACGATCTGCTGCACACCGGGCCATGGGGCCTGGGTCTGCTGCGCGCAGCGCCTGCAGTCGGCGCGCTGGCGATGGGCATCTGGCTTGGCCATCATGCATTGCAGCGTCGCGTCGGCGTGGTGATGTTCGGCTCGGTCGCCGGTTTCGGCGTCGCGACGATCGTTTTCGCGCTATCCACCTCGTTCATGCTGTCGCTGGCGGCGCTGTTCGCGCTCGGTGCCCTCGACATGATCAGCATGGTCATCCGCTCGGCGCTGGTGCAACTGGAAACTCCCGACGCGATGCGCGGCCGCGTCAGCGCGGTGAACTCGATCTTCATCAACACCTCGAACCAGCTCGGCGAATTCGAGTCCGGCGTGACCGCGGCCTGGTTCGGTGCGGTGACCGCGACGATCATTGGCGGAATCGGCACCCTCGTGGTCGTCGCTCTGTGGGCCTGGTGGTTTCCGGGATTGTTGCGACGCGAGCGGCTGCGCTGCGACCCGGTACTGGCAGAGGGCGAACGCCCAGCCGAGACGATCTGAATTCGCGCCACCAACTTCGTCGACCAGCCCGGGGACATGGCGTGCGAACGGCCGAGCCGGGAAAACGTGCCAGAGGCACTTTCCCGGCAAGAACGCTGTCAGCAATGCATTTCAGTGTCTCTGATACCGGGACGGGTCGATCTACCTGCCCGCCGGCATGCGTTCCGCCCACAGTCTGCGATCCGCGCCGAGCACATAGACGTGTTGCGGATCCATCGCCTGAAAGGAAGGCTTGCCGGGCTGGACGAGCAGGTCCTGGTCGACCAGGACGGCCTGATCGCGGCCGCCGAGTTCCTGCCAGAGGCGGCCGTCCTTGCCGAGGACGTAGGCGAGGTGCATGTCGACGGCTACAAAGGCGGCGACGGAGGTGTCGACGGCCACGGGTTTGTCCTTGCCTTCCTGGCGCCACAGGCCGCCGTCCGGAGTCAGCACGTACATCGTGTCGCCGTCAGGCACGTACTGGAATGCCGCGATGTTCGATGCGACCTGGGTCCGCGTACGCATGTCGCCGACTTCGCGCCACAGCTTGTGGTCGTTGCCGAGCACGAACACGATGCTCGCATCGACCGCCTGGAATCCAGCGACGGTGCGATCGACGGTCACCCGTTTCGATCCGTCGGCGCCTTCCCGCCAGAGCGTTCCATCGCTGCCGCGCACGTACAGCAGGCCGTTGTCCATCGGTTGGAACCCGGCGACATCGCGACCGATCTGGACGCGACTCGCGGCGGTGTCGCCTTCACGCCAGAGCGCACCCTTGAGGTCCAGCACGAGCAGGCTGTCGGTGGCCAGGACGACCGTGCGCACGCCCTGATCGATCTGCTTCACGTCCTTGCCGTTCGCCGAGCCGCGCCAAAGCCTCGCGTCCTTGTCGATGACGAAGAACACCTTGCCGTCGGCGGTGTAGAACTGCGCGACTCCCGCGGCCAGCGGCTTGCGGCTGTTGCGTCCGAAGCCGACCGGCGCAACCGCGTTGGGCCGGTCGAGCGGACGCGGCACGTGGCCGATGTTGTTGTCCTTGCGGATCTCGTTGAGCGGATCCTTCGCGGTCAGGCAGCGCCTGAAAGCAGCGATGCCACCCGGATCGCTGAGGTCGCCGCTGAGCTGTGCGCACAACAGCCGCAATTGCTTCGTCCTGGCGTCGTCCTGGGCACCGACAGGAAGGATCGCCGCAGCGCAGGCGAGTGCGAGCAGGGCCATGGCGACGCGTGGAAGGGACATGCGCTACCTCGAGGACAGGCGGTCTCGTGGCGCACGCTAGCAAATTCCCGGATCGCAGGAGCGGATAGGGTGTAGTTCCTTCTCGATACCCTGCCATTGCCGCGCAGGGGCAAAGGGATCAGAGTGACTCCATTCTTCCTGAAGTCTGAGCAGATCGATGTCCGGCAGGCCGTGCCGCGTCAACCCCTTTCCTCGCGGACCGTCGTTCACAGCCATGGTTCGCACGCCATCGTGTCCTGAGCCCGCTGCATGGGCAGGGAGATTGCGATGATGCGCGGACCGGATCCATACCGACTCGATCCGTACCGACCCCGGCTCACCGAAGCCGACCCACCTGGAGATCGCCATGTACAAACAATCGAAGATTGATTCGCGCTCCCTGCTCGCTTTCACTGTCGTCGTTGTTGCGACGGCGTTGTCGATGTCGAGCCCTGCGTTTGCAGCCGACCCTCCAGCCGCCGCAACGAGCGCGCCGCAGCCCAATGCGGCGTGCACCGGGGCCGAGAAGGAGCCGATGACCGGCACCCATATCCGCCGGGACTGCGACGCAACGACTCTCGACACGGTCACTGTGTACGGCGGTGCCGACCTGCGTCCTGGCGACGCGCAATGGGCCGACGACGACAAGTCGGCTCCCGAGCTTCCAATGACGCGCGATCCCGGCACCGTCAAGCGCTGAAGCCGACCGCCGGTTGCGTGGCCGGCTGTCGAGAGACAGCCGGCCGTTGAAGCTCCCGTGATCTGGGCGACAAATCCTGCCGTTCGTTGTGGTGCGGGCGGATCGAGAACGCAGTGCGAGGCCGTTCGTTCCGAACCCTGCGCCCTCCCCTCCACGCCAGGACGCCCACGCGCGTTTCCTGCGCCCACGGGCCAGTCAACGTCCGGCTGCAACGGCCGGCAGCACGCCTTCGGCACTCACGATCAGCACGTCACGGAGCTTGGCGAACACCTGCGGCACCCCATCGGGACTTCCATCGCCCAGCGCCAGTGCGATGTGGGTGGAATCGAATTCGCCCAGCCCCGCGTCGTAGCTCGTCCAGCGTTTGCCGTTCCAGGCCTGGACCCACATGTGCGGTCCGAACATCCGCTTCCGTCCGAGGAAGCGGCTGGCGTATGCCATTCCGAACGCCACCCGGACGGGGATGTGGCGGACTTTCGCGGCCGCCGCGAGCAGCAGCGCCGACTCCGCGCAATCGCCTTCCTGGGCGTCGTAGGCTTCACGCGACGTCCGGTATTTGCCGTAGTAGACCGGTCCGTCGATGCGCTTCTGCACCTCGCCCACGAGCTGGCGCATGCTGCGGTCGACGTTGCCGGCGTGCACGCCGCCTGCAAACTCGCGGATGACGCGATCGCTGTTGTCCGCCCAGTGATTGGCTTGCAGATCGCGTTGCAGCTCGGCAGCCGTCGGCGGCGCTTCCTGGCCGCAGGTCGTGCAGATGGTCAGGACGACCATGCTGCCGTCCTGTTCGACGTGCTGCTCGCCCGTCTCCGGCCACGGCCAGGGAACACCGTCGCGCATCTCGATCCGATAGCGGATCGTCCCCCTGGCGGCCTGCTCGGAGATCTTGTAGGGCGATGCCACCGACGCCGCACGGACCGCATCGTCTGCCGTCATCGGGCGGGTGTCTGTGGAGGTCTCGGCCGATGTGGTTCGTACGGAAGCCGGCTGGCTCGCAACCGGCGCTTCGTCGTTCGCCTGCAGGCGAGGATCCGGATCCGTGAATCCGCACAGGAGCAAGCTCATCCCCAACGCGGCGACGACGTGACCAGGCTTCATGAGCGCCTCCATGAGAACAGGTGCAGCAGCATCGGATGCATACCATCAACGAATCGACCCAGAAAAAGGGGTTGCCCGTTGCTTCACCTGCCTGCAAAGGTAAGCTGGCGCCATCTTGCCCGGATGCCGAAATGAAAGCGAAGATTGCAAGCGTCATGGCAATCGCAACCCTGGCGATTCTTCCCGGGATTGCGTCATCGGCCGAATTCCGCGAGGTGAATTCCGGAACGGATCGGCAACTCGTGATCGAGGGGGAAATCGAATCGGGCGATTTCCGGAAATTCCTCGATGCCATCAAGGCGAACCAGGGGCAGATCAGTACGGTCTGGATCTTCTCGCCGGGCGGCGATTTCGACGAAGCGATGAAGATCGGTCGGGCGATGCGGGCATTGGAACTGGCCTCGATGGTGCCGACGCAAAACAGGTTCGGCAAGCCTCAGTGCGACTCGGAAATCGCTCGCCCGCTGGACCCGGCCTACTGCGTTGCCGCGAGCGCCGGGTTCATGATGCACATCGGCGGCGTGTGGCGCGGAGGCTCGTACATCATCGTCCACCGGCCCTATGTCGAGCGCACGAGCTTCAGCCAGCTTTCGGAAGCGCAGGCACAGGTCAAGTTCGCCGCGCTCCAGGCCGAAGCCAGGTCCTACATGTCCGAGATGGGGGTTCCGGCGCAAATCCAGGAGCAGGTTCTCGCGACGCCATCGGACGGCCGATTCGTGCTGGATGAAGCGACGGTCAAGACCTATTTCTCGGGCGACCTGCCGGCCCGGCACGAGTGGCTGGTCGCCAGGTGCTCGCTCATGTCGCAAGGCGACAGGACGAAACTCGACCTGCTGCGCAACCGCCTTCCGCGCAAGTTCGGCAACGATTTCACGGCGCAGGAAGAGGCGGAGCTGAAGCGGCTGGATCAACTCGACCTGCAGGAAGAAAGCTGCAGGATTCCGCTGACCGAGTCGAGCAGGATCGCCGCTTTCGAGAAATACTTCCAGGTCAAGGCCGATGTGTCTGCGGAACAGCAGTTCGGCGTCTGGGTCAGTACGGCGAATGATCTCGGTCTCGAGTATTCCGCCGTCATTGAAAAAAGCGGGTTCGTCGAGCAGCTCTTTCCCGATGCAAGCCACCTCGAACGGCCCGCCACCGCGCACTCGCCGATGGTCATGGAATTCGATGCGCCGCAGGCGGTTGGCGTCGTTTCGAAAATATCGGTTTTCAGCCCCCCGAATCCTTCGAAGCTGTACGAGAATCAGCTGCTGGATACCTTGAACAAGTCGTGGGGGGCGTCGAAGAGTTCGAATGGATTGCCGATGGTCTGGCAGCGCGAAGCGTTCGTGGCGACATTGAGTCATCAGGGTTCGGCAGAGGGCGAATCGCTGGTCCTGCGGATCGAAAAAAACTGACGCAAAGCCTCCGCCCCTGATCCCGAACAAGCGATCGGCGCGATCGCGACACCCGCCCCTTGCGATAGTTGACTCACCTCACGCGAACGCTCACGCTGCCTGCAGTTCGCCTGCGGGAACGCCATGCGCGGCATCGCCCTCGCGTCGATCGTTTCGCATACAGCATGGGGCAGCCATGCCTTGAGCCTCGCCGTCGTGCTGGCCCTGGCCTTGCTCGCCACGACTCCCGCATCCGCGTCGTCGATGGGTGCAGCGGCGGGAAGCCCGCTGCGGGTCGATGTCCACAGCCACGTGGTGGTCATGGAGTACGAGGCCTGGTTCGGTCCGAACGCGGTGACGTTCCAGGACGCCGAAGCCATGCCGGTCCTGCAGTCGGCCGACATGCAGGGCGTCGGTGGCGGTTACGACAGCGCTGACCCGCAGGTCATCCGCCAGCACGTCGCATGGATGCAGTACATGGGCGTGGATGCCGCGCTGGTCGATCTCAGCAACAACGTCGGCTGCATCTTCAGCCAGGGGCCGGCGTCGACGAAATTCTGCGACCCCGCCGATGCCGGTTTCCGCCAGAGCAACCGGATCATCCGCGACAACACCGGCAACCTCTACCCGGCATGGTCGGCACTCGGAACCCCGCTGAAGCTGATCCCCCTGCTCGGCTGCCTCGACGAGCGCGATCTGGCGACTGGTGACGACGGCAAGTCCGGACTGCAGAAGGAGACCGAATACTTCGGTCACCTCATGGCGACGTATCCTGGCCTGGACGTCGACTACCTCGGCCATCCGCTGATGCTGCTGTACATCGGCACGCCGGTGGACACTGCCCTGCTCGCCAGGGCCAGGGTCGTGCTCCACAAGTCCGGACTGGATGCCCGCTACACGATCCGGATCGTGGCCGGCTATCTCGACAGCCAACCCGAGTTCTGGCTGGACCCGAACCAGCAACCCACCCGTTCGATCCAGATCGCCCCGCTCGACGATTTGTGGAGCTGGGTCGACCGACTCAGCCTGGCGAATGGGCTGTATCCGACCTACAACGCTGTCGCCGACACCGTTCCCGCGCGCGCCGAGAATTTCACCGCCGCGATCGCCACCGCCGGCGAGAACGGCTGGGGATGTCCGGAGCCGACCTATTGCAGCGACGACGCCCTGCGCTTCCGCGGACCGTTCTACGCGACGCTCGACGATTTCATGGGGATCGCGACGCGGCTCGATCCGATCTTTCTGATCGTGCACCAGTTCAACGAATTCAATCGCGGCGACGAAGGCTGGAACGCCGACACCAGCGACGACATCGAGCCGACCCGCGAGCCCGGTGGTTGGGGCTATGGCGGACTGCGCGCGGTGCACGACCGCATCGAGCGCTACCGGATCTTCACCAGGTTTCCAAGACGGGAGCAGCCGTCGGAGTGAAGCTCCTTGAAGGCGGAGGAAAGAGCGACGACCTATCCCGCCTCGACCCGCGCGCAGTATGCCTCGATGGTCCGCTTCCACGCGGGCCGAGCCAGGCACCGATCGCGATACGAGGCGACTGCCGGATACGGCGCGATCAATCCTTCGTCCTTGATGCCCGAAAGCAGCACGTGCGCCATCAGGATGTCGGCGACGGTGAAATCCCTTGTCGCGACGAAGTCGCGGTCGGCGAACCAGCGCTCGAGGTTCGCCAGCACCCGATTCACCCAGCCGACCAAGAACTGGCGGTGCTTGCCGCAGCTGCCATCCGCCGTCCAGTCGAGCACCATCAGGCTGAGCAGCGGCGGCTCGACCGAGTTCATCGCGGCGAAGCACCAGCGCAGCACGTGCGCCTCGCCGGCGCGGTCGCCGGGGATCAGGCAGCCAGACTTCTTCGCCAGGTAGACGACGATGGCGGCGGATTCGGACAGCACCAACCCGTCGTCGTCGATCGACGGGATCTGTTCGAAGGGACTGAGCCGGCGATAGGCTTCGGTGTTCAGGTCGTGTGCGGGGTGGTCCATGCCGGCCAGCTCGAACGGCAGCTGCATCTCTTCGAGCGCCCACAGCACGCGCAGGTCGCGGGTGTGGCCTCGCGCGCCAGCGTTGACCTTCGAAAAACCGTAGACCTTGAGCATGGCGGGTTCCTTCGTTGAAGCCGCTTTGCTGATCCAGCGTTGTCGAACAGATCGGCGGGTCTCCCTGGCAACAATGGGCCAGAGTCGATCATCGATTCAATCCGATAGTCGCTGAAGCCGGCGGGAATATCCGCTTCAATCCGGAATTTACTCCGGCCCTGAGGTATCGAGGCACTCAAGTTCGGCGATGAAGCTCATCGGCAGGTAAACGCGTCGGAACCTTTTTCAGGCGTCGGGGAGCACAGGTCAGGCCAGCGGTTCTTCTTCCAGTAATCGACCAGGCCGATGCGCTTGGCGAAGCCCTGGAAGGCCGGGCTCCGGCGGTCTCTGCGTGACCGCTCGTCGGATCTCCACAACCAATTGAGGTACCCGTCGGCCAAACCGGTCTTGCCGCGCTCGAAGGCTGCGAACGAGCGCTCCGGTTCTCCGAGTTGCAGCAGGAAAGTGGGTGCCCAATCGTCTCCGGAATTTGCGTCGACGATCGCCAGCGCTGCGCGGTGTTGCGCCTCGCCAAGGTGAGCGCCGCGATAGATCGCTTCGAGGTCGGCGGGCGACAGCTTCGAGCCGAAGCCGAATTCGCCGCTCGCGAAGTGCTTCGCCCCGGCATCGAAATCGCCAACCTTGGCGTCCTGCGATTCGAGCAGGAACGCGGCGAACGCAGGCCCGCGATCTCCGATCCGCCGCGCCAGGGCCGTGGCCGCGGCAACATCGCCGGTGTTCGAGCGGATCATGCCCTTGTAGAAAAGCAACAGCACGTTCGCGGGATCGTCGATCAACGCCGAATCGATCCGTGCTTCGGCCTCGGTTGTACGCCCCATCGCGCTCAATTCGTTCGCCGCCCAGAAGTTCGCGGCAAGATCCTCGGGGCCGAGCTCCAGTGCACGCCGCATCGGTTCGACCATGTCGACGTAATGGCGTTGCGAGAACAGGTTGTAGCTCAATACCGCGTAGGCTTCCGCATTGTCGGGATCGAGAGCCAGCGCGGTTCGAGCCGCCTGATCCGAGGCTTTCCAGTTCGCCTGCCAGTCGCCGCCGACATATTGCCCCAGGACGGCGTAAGCCACGGCCAGCTTCGACCACGCGCGCGCGAATTTCGGATCGAGCGTGGTGGCTTTTTCCAGCATCGCCATGGCGCGCGGCAGGCTGTCGCCCATGCGTGCATTGACCAGGGTCTGCGCTTCGACGAACAGCGCGTAGGCATCGGGGTTGTCGGTGCTCTTGTCGACCAGTCGTTGCTTGCCGTTGTCGCCGAGCACGGCGTTCAGCTGGGTCGCGATGTCGTGCGCGCAGGATTCCTGCAGGTCGAAGACATCCGCGAGCTTGCCGTCGTAGGTGTTCGACCACTGCTGCACGCCGTCGGAGGTTTGCACCAGGGTGGCCGTGATCCGCAAGGCTTCGCCCTGCTTGCGCACGGACCCTTGCAGGATGTGCGCCACGCCGAGCTGCGCGCCGATCTGCTGCGGGCTGACGTTCCTGCCCTTGAACTGGAACGACGAACTGCGCGCGATCACCTTCAACGACTTGATGCGGGTGAGCGCGTTGAGGATTTCCTCCGCCATGCCATCGGAAAAATCCGCCTGATCGTGCGCGGGGCTCAGATCGTCGAAGGCGAGCACGGCGATGGCGTTCGACGTCATCTTCGGCGCGGTGAAGAATGCTGCCGAACTCGCTGCCGAAACCTGGGTGGCGGTATGCACCGCCTGCGCAATCTGCGTTGCCTCGCGCTGCGGCGTCAGGACGAACTTGTCGAAGCCGAAATAGGCCAGTGCAAGCGCGAGCACCGCAATGATCATGCGATCCATCTTGCGTGCGGTCTGCGGTGCGATCGATTCCGCGAGCGGCACTTCGTCGTCGCGCTTGATGCCTTCCGGCGTCAGCTCGAAGATCCAGCTGAAGATCATCGCCGGGATGAAACCGACCAGCAGCAGGATCACGATGCTGCGCGGCAACCACCCTGGCGCACCGAACATCGGCAGCACCGTGCTCGACACCTGTACCACCAGCCACGCACCGACCAGGTACAGCCCGGCTGCGCGGATGACGTTGCGGCGCTTGAGTTCGGCGATGAACGACATGCAGCAGCCCCGATGCCGCGCGTGAAGGACGCGGCCTGCCAGTTGTGGAGCATGCCAGAAAGACAGGGCTGGACAGGGGCTTGTCCAGCGGGAACTCCGGGATTCGGGGTCTGTCGGTGCGCAGCTGGCACCGTCACCGGCTTCATGCGCAATCGGGAAGCGCGACGGACGTAGCCGCGGTCGTCGCAGGTCAGCAGTACATCGCAGCCCGCGCCAGAGCGACGCGAGCAACTGTTCTTGCGCAATCGATGGGTTCGGGTGAGGACAGACGACCAGCTTCGCTGTTGAGACGCGCTTCCTCGCGTTGCTCGGGATGACAGCCCTTGTTCGGAATGACAGACGCTATACAAAATGCTGCAAGGTCCTTCCTGCACGAAGCGTGCGCGCACAGGCGCCCTCGCCTGCCATTCTTCACAAAGGCCGCTGTCACTTGAGCCGTGTCAAGTCAGCCTTGAACGCGGTTGCCCATGTTCGACCTCCGTCCCGGGAGTAGGAAATCTCATAGCGGTGAGAGGTGGCCGTGATGTCGGACCAGACTCCGCGCACCAGAACCGTGCGCCCCTCATAAACAGTCGTGCCAAACAGCTCCCCGCGACCCTCCTTGAAGCCGCCGATGGTGGGAGCCTCGATCTTTCCCGAGTCGCTGTCGATGTAGGTTTGGCTCCATTGCCCGGCCCTGGAGTCATAGACGAAGAGTGTCGCGCCTTCCCAATGTCCATTTGGGCCGTCCGCCTCGATTTCCTCGAGCCAGGCGCGGCCGCCCCAGACCGGCCGCGCTGTCTTCGTGCCGTCCATTGTCACCGTGTGGGTTCCACCATCGAACGGGTCGAGGACTTGCGTTGCATGGGTATGCCAAGTTCCGAGGGCAAAGTCGAAATCATGAGCGCCGTCGCGAGGCGGCTCGGCTCGCGCATTCACGGACATGCCTGCAAGAACGCCCGCAATCATGATTCCACGCAGTACCAGTCTCCACATCATCGCAGTCTCCGCGTAACAAGCCTGGACGAGACTTTAGAGAAAACCCGTATCCCCAGATGGGCCAATC
>DATHOV010000043.1:0-5128 GCA_035484515.1 Lysobacteraceae bacterium | reverse complement strand
CGGCGGCACCGGCCTCGGGCTGTCGATCGTCAAGCACGTGCTCGCCCTGCACCAGGCGCGGCTGGAGATCGCCAGCGAAGTCGGCCAGGGCAGCATCTTTTCCATCCATTTCGGCGCCGCGCGCGTGCACGCGCGCGCGACCCAAGCGACAGGTACCGCATGAACGACAGCGCAGTTCCATCGAAACAGGCCAGGAAGAAAGCCCGGAAGGAAGTCGAAGCGCCGCCTGCCGAAACGACCACGCCGACGCTCGCGCCCGATCCGGCGGTTCCGTTCCCGGCGGTCGTCGCCGAGGACAGCGGCCAGCGTTCGCCCTATCTGAATCGCGAGCTGTCGCAGATCGCCTTCAACGAACGCGTGCTCGCGCAGTCGCACGACCGTTCGATGCCGCTGCTCGAACGCCTGCGCTACCTTTGCATCTCGTGCACGAACCTCGACGAGTTCTTCGAGGTGCGCGTTGCCGCGATCAACCACCAGATCGAATTCGGCGGCACCACCGGCCCCGACGGCCTCGGGCCTGCGACCGCGCTCAAGCTGATCCACGAGCGCGCGCGCAAGCTTGTGCAGGCGCAATACGAACAATGGAACAAGGTGCTGCTGCCGGAACTGGCCGCGGCCGGGATCCGCATCCTCGGCCCTGAAAGCTGGAGCACGGCGCAAAAACGCTGGTTGCGCCGGATGTTCCGCAACGAGATCCTGCCGGTGCTGTCGCCGCTCGGTCTCGATCCAGTACATCCGTTCCCGCGCATCCTCAACAAGTCGCTCAACATCGTGGTCGTGCGCGAAGGCAAGGACGCGTTCGGTCGCGCCGGCCAGCTCGCGATCGTGCGCGCGCCGCGCTCCCTGCCGCGCGTGATCCAGCTGCCGGCCGAGTTTTCCGGCGGACCGCACGATTTCGTGCTGCTGACCAGCGTGCTGACCGCCTTCGTGGACGAGATGTTCCCCGGCATGACGGTCAAGGGCGCGTACCAGTTCCGGGTCACCCGCAACAGCGAGCTGCTGGTGGACGAGGACGAGATGGAGAACCTCGCCCACGCGCTCAAGGGCGAACTGGGGAGCCGCGGCTTCCTGCGCGCGATGCGCCTTGAGATCAGCGCCGACTGCCCACCGAACATCGTCAAGATGCTGCTGAAGAACTTCGAGCTGTCCGAGAACGCGGTCTATCGCGTGGACGGTCCGGTCAACCTCAATCGCGCGGTGCAGATCTACGGGCTGGTGGATCGACCCGAACTCAAGTTCCCCGTGTTCCGGGCGCGTCCGACGCAGCTGGATGCCGACGAGATCTTCGACGAGATCCGCAAGAACGACATCGTGCTGCACCATCCGTACGACTCGTTCGCCGCGGTGATCGACCTGCTCAAGGAAGCTGCGCGCGATCCGGACGTGCTGGCGATCAAGCAGACGCTCTACCGCACCGGCCGCGACTCGGTGTTCGTGGAGCACCTGATCGAGGCCTCGCGCAACGGCAAGGACGTGACCGTGGTGGTCGAGCTGCGCGCGCGCTTCGACGAGGAAGCCAACATCCGCCTCGCCGACAAACTGCAGGAAGCCGGTGTGCAGGTCGTGTACGGCGTGGTCGGCTACAAGACCCACGCCAAGATGTTGCTGATCGTGCGCCGCGAGCGCAAACACCTGCGTCGCTACGTGCACCTGTCCACCGGCAATTACCACGCCGGCACCGCGCGCGCCTACACCGACATCGGCCTGCTGACCGCCGAGGCGGACATCGGCGAAGACGTGCACCTGCTGTTCCAGCAGTTGTCCGGCCTGGCTCCGACGATCAAGCTCAAGCGCCTGCTGCAGTCGCCGTTCACGCTGCACAAGTCGCTGCTGAAGAAGGTCGCACGCGAAGCCAAGCACGCGCGTACCGGCAAGCCGGCGCGCATCATCGCCAAGATGAACGCGCTGACCGAGGTCGGGGTGATGGATGCTCTGTACGAGGCCTCGGGCGCGGGCGTGCAGATCGACCTGATCGTGCGCGGCGCCTGCGCGCTGCGCCCTGGCGTGCCCGGTCTTTCCGATAATATCCGCGTGCGCTCGGTGGTCGGGCGATTCCTGGAGCACAGCCGGGTGTACTGGTTCGCGAACGACGATGAACCGGAGATCTGGTGCTCCAGCGCCGACTGGATGGATCGCAACCTGCTGCGCCGCGTGGAGACCTGCTTCCCGATCCTCGACAAGGAGCTGGCAGCGCGGGTGTACGCGGAGGAGCTGGACAACTACCTGCATGACAACACCCAGGCGTGGGAACTGCGCGAGGACGGCACCTACGCGCTGGCGCAACCGCAGCCGGGCGACGCCGTGCGTTCGGCGCAGGCCGAGCTGCTCGTGAAGCTGTGCTCCGGCTGATGCCGACTGCGCGCGCGAGCGAGGCCGGAGCGAGCCCGAACGCGATGGCCGAAGGCGCGCTGCTCGCCGCGCTCGACCTCGGATCCAACAGTTTCCACATGGTCGTCGCCCGCTACGTGCTCGGCCAGTTGCGCGTCATCGACCGCCTGCGCGAGACCGTGCGCCTTGCCGAAGGGCTCGACGGCGCCGGTGGCCTGCGCGAGAACGTGCTCGCGCGCGCGCTCGAATGCCTGTCGCGGTTCGGCCAGCGCATCCGCACCCTGCCGCCACATTGCGTGCGCGTGGTCGCGACCAACACCGTGCGCCAGTTGCGCAACCCGCGCGTCTTCCTGCAGCCGGCCGAGGCCGCGCTCGGGCATCCGGTCGAGATCGTGTCGGGCCGCGAGGAAGCGCGCCTGGTCTACCTCGGCGTCGCCCATGCGATGCCTCCGGGGGGCAAGCGCCGGCTGGTGATCGACATCGGCGGCGGCTCGACCGAGTTCATCATCGGGGAAGGTTACGAGCCGCTCGAGCGCGAAAGCCTGCAGATGGGCTGCGTCGCCAGCACGCGGCGCTTCTTCGACAACGGCAGGATCGGACGCAAGCGCTGGAAGGAAGGACTGACCGAAGTCTCGGCCGAGTTCCAGCAGTTCGCGCGCGCGTACCGCGACCGCGGCTGGGCGGACACGATCGGATCCTCGGGCACGATCAAGTCGATCGGCGAGATCCTCGCGGCGATGAACCTCACCCGCGGCGGTACCATCACCGACTCGGCGCTGACCGAGCTCTGCGAAAGTCTGCTCGCATTCGAGCGCATCGAGGACATCGACCTGCCGGGACTGTCCGAGGATCGCCGCCCGGTGATCGCCGGCGGCCTGCTCGTGCTGCAGGCCGCATTCAATGAGCTCGGCATCAGGCGCATGCAGCCAAGCAAGTCGGCGCTGCGCGAGGGCGTGCTGCAGGACATGCTCGGTCGCGCCAGCGACCGCGATCCGCGCGACGGTTCGGTGGATGCGATGCTGCAGCGTTACGGGGCCGATCGCGAGCAGGCGGTGCAGGTCGAGCGCACGGTGCTTTCCCTGTTCGACCAGTGCGCGCCGGCCTGGGGCCTGGACGGCGACGAGCGCCGGATGCTCGCGTGGGCCGCGCGCGTGCACGAGATCGGCCTGGCAGTCGCGCACAGCCAGCACCACGTGCACGGTGCCTACCTGATTGAGAACTCGGACATTGCCGGCTTCTCGCGCAGCGAACAGCAGATGCTCGCCGCGCTCGTGCGCTGCCAGCGCCGCGGCATTCCGATGGCCGTCATCGAGGCCCTGCCCGAGCGCCTGGCCGCGACCACCCTGCGTTGCGTGCTGCTGCTGCGCCTGGCCGTGCTGCTGCACCGCAGCCACGACCGCGACGCCCCGCCCACCGTTCGTTGCACGGCCGGGGCGAAGGATCTGCGTTTGCGACTGCCGCAGGGCTGGCTGCAGGATCATCCGCTCACGCGCGAGGACCTCGATCGCGAGCGAGGCGAGATGGCCGATATCGGCTATACGCTGGGCATCAGGTCGAGTTGAACTCCGTGGCCAACGTGCATTTCCTCGCGCCCGGCAACCGTCATCGATCAGTGCGCGGATAGCTCACTGCTCGCATTTGTCGTCCTGGCTGGTGGTTCCGTACTCCGTGTACGCGTCGGTCTGGTCGAGCATTTGCCTGGTATCGTCCGCCGGCTTCTGCGCCGGTCGCGGGAGTCGCGATCGCACCCGCCGCAGCACAGGCCATCACAAGGACCATGCCGAACGCCAACCGGTTTACGAATCGATGGTTCATGTGCTCTGCTCCTCGTAACCCATGCATTGGATCAAACGCCAGCCGGGCGACGCACAGAGCAGCAAGCAAGGTAGGCCGGATGCAATCCGGGATTGCGCGGCATTGTTCCCGTATTACATCCGGGCTACATGCTGTCAACAGCTGAGCTGACCAATCCGCGAACGAATGTCGCTCGTCTTGACAAGGCCAGAGCTGGATCAAAATCCTGATCTTGGCCGTGATCCTGATCTACCCACGCACCACACAAGAACAGATGACCAGCTTCGCTTTGAGAAGCGCTTCCTCGCTGTGCTCGGGATGACAAGCGGGACTCGATCGCTACGCTCAGCCTGCCCCGGACTCGATCCAGGAATGACGCACCGCGGAGGCACTTCGAACCCTGAATGGATCACCCACCCGCAAACGTCACCGCATGCACCGGCGGCAGCCTTGCATCCAGTGCCCGCCAATGATCTCCCTCATCGTCGCTGATCCAGAAACCGCCGGTCGTCGAACCGAACGCCAGATGTCGCCCGTTCGCATCGATCGCGAGCGCGTGACGGTAGACGAGGTCGTAGGCGTCCTGCTGCGGCAGGCCGTTGCGCAATACGTCGAAGCTGCCCCCGCCATCGCGGGTGCGCGCGACGACGACTTCGCCGTCCACCGGAATGCGACGTTCATCCTTGGTCGCTGGCACGAACCAGGCGCGATCGGGATCGCGCGGATGCACTGCGACGGCGAAGCCGAACACCGAGGGCGACACGTTCGCGACCTCACTCCATTGGTTGCCTCCATCGATGCTGCGAAATACGCCGTTGTGGTGCTGGGCCCAGAACATGTCCGGCGCGCCGCGGCACTGCACCATGTGATGCACGTCCTGCACGTTGGGCTCGAACTGGCGACCCTCGGGCATGTATTCGGCGCGCATGCCGTCCGCGGTTTGCGTCCAGGAGGCACCTTCATCGTCGCTGCGCCACACGCCTCCGGTCGACACCGCCACGCGGAT
>DATHOV010000042.1:0-5395 GCA_035484515.1 Lysobacteraceae bacterium | reverse complement strand
AAGGCGATGACCGCGCCGGACGGCGTGGTGCGCATTCCGCTCAACGAATCCAGCGACCCGAAGAGCCAGATCAACGAGTACCTCGACGCGTATCACGGCGAAGGCATCCAGCACATCGCCTGCTTCACCGACGACATCTATGCGACGATCGAGGCGATGCGTGCGAAGGGTGTCGAGTTCCTCGATACGCCCGATACCTATTTCGACGTGATCGACATGCGCATCCCCAATCACGGCGAAGACGTGCCGCGCCTGGCGAAGAACAAGATCCTGATCGATGCCGACCCGGAGACCAAGCAGCGCAAGCTGCTGCAGATCTTCACCCAGAACGCGATCGGCCCGATCTTCTTCGAGATCATCCAGCGCAAGGGGAATGAAGGTTTTGGCGAGGGCAATTTCCAGGCATTGTTCGAGAGCATCGAGCGCGATCAGATGAAGCGTGGCGTTCTCTAAGGCGGGAATCTTCCGTTCAACCGGAATTGCCTGGAAGCCCTCTCCCCGGCAGAGGGGCTTTTCAGTGGCGAGTTTGAGGAAGGATGCGACCCATGACGACTCCCCATAGCGGCTACATGTCCGGCTTCGGCAACGAATTCGCGACCGAGGCGATTCCGGGCACCCTGCCCGTCGGGCGCAACTCGCCGCAGGCAGTTGCGCACGGGCTCTACGCGGAGCAGATCTCGGGCACCGCGTTCACCGCACCGCGCCATGCGAACCGGCGCAGCTGGCTGTATCGCATTCGCCCCGCAGCGCTGCACGGCCGGCTCGAGCTTCTGCCCGAAAGCGCCTTCCACAACCGCTTCGACGAGGCGCCCGCAACGCCGAACCAGCTGCGCTGGAGTCCGCGCCCGATCCCCTCGCAGCCGACCGATTTCGTCGACGGCCTGTTCACCGTCGCCGGCAACGGCAGCGCGGCCGGGCAGCACGGGGTGGGCATCCATCTTTACGCGGCGAACCGCTCGATGCAGATGCGGTTTTTCTACAGCGCCGACGGCGAACTGCTGGTCGTGCCGCAGGAAGGCCGCCTGCGGATCGCGACCGAGCTGGGTGTGCTGGACATCGAGCCGCAGCAGATCGCGGTGATCCCGCGCGGCATCCGTTTCCGCGTCGAGCTGCCCGACGGCCATGCGCGCGGCTATGTATGCGAGAACTTCGGCGCTCTGCTCAAGCTGCCCGACCTCGGCCCGATCGGCAGCAACGGACTGGCGAATGCGCGCGACTTCCAGACGCCGGTGGCAGCTTACGAGGACGTCGAGCGCGAATTCGAACTCGTCGCGAAGTTCCAGGGCCGGCTCTGGCGCGCGCCGATCGGGCATTCGCCGATCGACGTGGTCGGCTGGCATGGCAACTACGCGCCGTACCGCTACGACCTGCGTCGCTTCAACACGGTCGGCTCGATCAGTTTCGATCACCCCGACCCGTCGATCTTCACCGTGCTGACCTCGGCGAGCGACACGCCGGGCACTGCGAACATGGACTTCGTGATCTTCCCGCCGCGCTGGCTTGTGGCGCAGGACACGTTCCGCCCCCCTTGGTTCCATCGCAACGTCGCCAGCGAATTCATGGGCCTGATCCACGGCGTCTACGACGCCAAGGCCGAAGGCTTCGCGCCCGGCGGCTGCTCGCTGCACAACTGCATGAGCGGGCACGGACCGGACGCGGCGACGTTCGCGAAGGCGAGCGCGGCCGACCTGTCGAAACCCGACGTGATCAGGGACACCATGGCCTTCATGTTCGAGACGCGCGCGGTGATCCGTCCGACCGCGCAGGCGATGGATGCGCCAGAACGCCAGCGCGATTACCAGGATTGCTGGCGCGACCTGGGCAAGCGGTTCCACCCGCCGGTCTGATCCACCCGGGCGCGTGGACGGCATCGGCATGAAGCGCGCTCTGGTATTCGGCGCGAGCGGGCAGCTCGGCGATGCGCTGCTGCCACTGCTGGACGATGCGCGTGTCGATGTTCTCGCGGTGTCGCGTCGGCCGCACGCGAATGGCGATGGCCAGCGCTGGATCGTCGGCGCGCTCGATGACGCCCTGCCCCTGCCGACGCGCGAGTTCGATGCAGTCTTCAGCCTCGGTCCGCTGGACGCGTTCGTGCGCTGGCAGGATCGTGCCGGCCCCGTCGCACCGCGCGTGATCGCATTCGGCTCTACCAGCATCGCGACGAAGGGTGCATCGAGCGATCCTTATGAGCGCGATGTCGTCGAACGCCTGCGCGTGGCCGAGGACGCGTTGTTCGCATTCGCCGCGCGCCATCGGATCGCGGCGACCGTGTTGCGCCCGACCCTGGTCTACGGACGCGGACGCGACCGCACCCTGAGCCGGATCGCCGCGTTCGCGCAGCGTCGCGGAGTCTTCGTGCTGCCGCGCAATGCGATCGGCCTGCGCCAGCCGGTGCACACCGACGATCTGGCAGCGGCGGCATGGGCTGCGGCGAATTCGACGCAGGGTGCAGGACGCGTCTACGACGTGCCGGGCGGCGAGACGCTGCGCTTCGACACCATGGTCGCACGCACCCTGGCGGTGCTGCGCCCGCAGCCGCGCCTGCTGCGACTGCCGATGCCGCTGTTTCGCGCGGCGCTCGCAGGTGCGCGCGGGCTCGGGATAATCGATGCGGTCAATACCGCCATGCTCGACCGCCTCGATGCCGACCTGGTGTTCCACTCGACCGATGCGCGCCGCGATCTCGGCTATGCGCCGCGCGCGTTCGCGCCGGACGCCGGGATGTTCGTGCCGCCGCGTTGAAGCCCGCTCGCTCCTGCGTGTCCCCGCGCATCGTCAATACGCGATGCCGAGCTTGCGATACAGCTTGGCCACCACCCACAGCGGCCCGATCAGCAGGTAGGACAGATCGGTGAGGAAGCTCGGCTTGCGGCCTTCGATCTTGTGGCCGATGAACTGGCCGATCCAGGCGACGACGAACACCGCGATCGCGATCCACAGCAGCATGCGCATGCCGAGCGCTTCGGCAATCGCCTCGCTGCTCGCGCCGAAGGCGACGAAGATCAGCAGCATGCCCAGCGCCAGCGGACGCGACAGCCGCCAATAGAAGATCAGCGTCACCGCCATCGCCAGTCCGGCCCACGCGCCGGGCCGTGCGAACGCCTCCGGCACCGGGATCGTCCACATCAATGCAATCACCGACCACAGGATCGCCGGCACGCACCAGACGTGGATCGTCTGGTTGGTCGCGTTGCGATGATCGCCGGAGTAGTTCTCGAACCAGGTCGTGATCGGGGTCATGGTCGCCTCCAGCTGGAGCCCTCTTCGTGCGGAAGAGGGTTGGGGTGAGGGGGCCGGGGGTGCGAGGGAATTGGATCTCGCGGGTCCGGTCGGGCTATTCCAGCACGATTCCCGCCAGCCGTTGCAGCGCCTCGCCATATTTCGCGCGGGTGCCTTCGATCACCGCGGCCGGAACGCGTGGACCGGGCGCGGTCTTGTTCCAGTCCAGCGTTTCCAGGTAGTCGCGGATGAATTGCTTGTCGTAGCTCGGCGGGCTCGTACCGATCCGGTAAGTGTCGGCCGGCCAGAAGCGCGACGAATCCGGCGTGAGCATCTCGTCCATGACCAGCAACCGGCCGTTCTCGTCGGTGCCGAACTCGAGCTTGGTGTCGGCGATCAGGAGGCCGCGCTCGGCCGCGTAGTCGGCGGCGTAACGGTAGATCGCCAGCGTCGCGGCGCGCACCTGTTCGGCAAGGTCGGCGCCGATCTTCGCTACGACCGCGTCGAAGCCAATGTTCTCGTCGTGCGCACCCACCGCGGCCTTGGTCGAGGGCGTGAAGATCGGCTCGCGCAACTGTTCGGCCTGCCGCAATCCATCCGGGAGGGTGATCTCGCTGACGCGGCCGGTGCGCTGGTAGTCCTTCCAGCCGGAACCGATCAGGTAGCCGCGCGCGATCGCCTCGATCGGCACCGGCCTGAGCCTCTTCGCGACGACCGCGCGCTTCGCATAGAGCACCACATCGGTGCCTGCGGGCAGGACGTCCGCGACGGCGCGCCCGGTCAGGTGGTTCGCGAGCAGGTGCTCGGTCTTGCGGAACCAGAAATTGCTGATCTGGCAGAGCATCTCGCCTTTGCCGGGGATCGGGTCGGGCAACACCACGTCGAACGCGCTCAGGCGATCACTCGCGACGATCAGCAGCTCGTTGCCGGGCAGCACATACACGTCGCGCACCTTGCCTCGGTGGAGCAGGTTCAGGCCCGGCAGATCGGACTGCAATAACGTCGTGGTCACGCGCTGGCTCCGCGGAAAAGACGACCATTGTAGCGATGCGCGCGTGCCGTCGCTGGCCGCAGCCGTGCGCTTGCTAGAATCAACCGCATCACCGAGCGCGGGAACGCCGATGTCTAACTGCCTGATCGCCCCTTCGATCCTGTCCGCCGACTTCGCGCGCCTGGGCGAGGAAGTGGTCAACGTCCTCGAGGCCGGCGCCGACTGGATCCACTTCGACGTGATGGACAACCACTACGTTCCCAATCTCACCATCGGGCCGCTGCTGTGCGAGGCCCTGCGCAAGCACGGCGTGACCGCGCCGATCGACGTGCACCTGATGGTGAAGCCGGTCGACCGCATCGTCCCCGATTTCGCGAAGGCCGGTGCGACCTCGATCAGCTTCCATCCGGAGGCGAGCGAGCACATCGATCGCACGATCGGGCTCATCAGGGATTCCGGTTGCAAGGCCGGCCTCGTGTTCAACCCGGCGACCCCGCTCGACTACCTCGACTTCGTGCTCGACAAACTCGATATCGTGCTGGTGATGTCGGTCAATCCGGGCTTCGGCGGGCAGAGCTTCATCCCGATGGCGCTGGAGAAGATCCGCCGCGTGCGCGAGCGCATCGACCGCAGCGGGCGCGACATCCGCCTGGAAGTCGATGGCGGGGTGAAGGCCGACAATATCGGCGCGATCGCAGCGGCCGGGGCGGACACCTTCGTCGCCGGTTCGGCGATCTTCGGCGCGAAGGACTATGCGGTCGAGATCGCCGCGATGCGCGCGGCGGTGACGGCCGCGATCGCAGGGCGCTGATCGTTAGCTCCGGCACGTCGGCCAGCGGAAATCGCAGTGCGCTTTCCGCTTTCCCGCAAGACTTTCAGCCAAGGCATTCAGGGCGAAAATCCGCCCGGATGATCAGCCAATAAAAAACCCCGAACGGTCCGATCGGACCGTTCGGGGTCGAGAAGACAGAGCATCCGTGCCCGACTTTCGTCCCTGCGATGAAGGTGCGCCTTGGCGCCAAAGCCAGCATCGCATCGGGATATGACAATTCGACTGTTTCCCGAAGCCGCACGCGGGAGACGAATGCCAGCCGCGTTCATGGCGTGTGCGTGCGAAACGCGATCGCGCACCCGCGCGCTGGCATACTCGCCCCTCGCCACCCACCCACATCTCTCCCAGTGATC
>DATHOV010000041.1:0-2747 GCA_035484515.1 Lysobacteraceae bacterium | reverse complement strand
CACAGGATGCGGACCGCGCATGGATCTGGTGCGCGGCCGGCGCGATTGCCGGTGCGGTGGCCGGCCTCAAGCTGACTGCCGCGCCGTATTGCCTGGGCCTTGCCGGTGCGGCGATCGCATGGCCTTCATGGCGAGGGATGCCACAGCGGCTCGCGGCACTGGCATCGGGTGGCATCGTTGGCATCGCTCTGACCTGGGGCTACTGGGGCACGCTGCTCTGGCACCTGCACGGCAATCCCCTCTTTCCCTATTACAACGAGATCTTCCATTCCCCCGACGCTGCGTTTGCGACCAACACCGACCTGCGCTTCAGGCCAGCCGACACCCTCGACGCGCTGCTCATTCCGTTGCGCCTGCTGGAGAAGAGCCAGCGCTATTCGGAGATGAACCTGAAGGATCCGCGTCTGCTGCTCGGCGCGATCGCATGGATCGTCGTGCCGTGGCGCGCGCTCCGTGCCGTGCCCGTGGATGTGGCGCGGTCCGCGCGCCTGCGGGGCATTGCCGGTTTCTTCTGCGTCGCCCTGCTCGCATGGGCGGTGCAGTACGGTATCTACCGCTACGCGATCCCGCTGGAAATGCTCGGCTGCCTGGGATTCGTGCTGGCGCTGGAAGGCTTGCCTGCGCATCGCATCGACAGCGGCACGCTCGTCGGCTGCCTGATCGCGATCGCCCTGAGCTGGCCCGCAAGCTGGGGGCGTTCGCATTTCCAGCGCACCTACGTCGATGTGCGGATGCCGACCCTGCCGCACGCCTCGATGGTCGTGCTCAGCAGTTGGTCGCCCCTCGCCTATGCGGTAACCGCATTGCCCGACGACGTGCCGGCGATCGGCATCTACAACACCCTGCTGCAGCCCCATGACTGCGCCGGCCTGGCCGTCGCGGCACGACAGCGCATCGCTGCGCATGCAGGTCCGATCTGGTTGCTGCGCGGCAGCGACCCCACCGACGACAACGGCCAGGGCATCGCCGCCAGCGACTACGGGTTGATCGTCGCGGGGCACTGCGAGCCGGTGACGACGAACTTCGGAACGCTCAGGCTGTGTCCGCTGCGGAAGAATCCGCCTCCGCCGGTCTGCGCGACGGCTGCACCAGCACCTGGTCGGTGAGCAGGCGCATCAGTTCCTGGCTGCGGCGGTTGACGGTATCGAGCACCAGCCCGGTGGCCAGCGAGAGCATGCCAAGCAGCACCAGCGCCACGGCCAGCACCGCGGTGGACGGATGCGTCACCAGGCCGGTCACCGCGAACTCGTGCACGACGATCGCGCCGAATCCGATGCCTGCCACAACAAAGGCCAGCGCGACGAGGCCGAAGAACTGCAGCGGCCGGTAGTCCTTGTAGAGGAACAGGATCGTGCGCAGCACCCGGTAGCCGTCGCGGAAGGTGTGCAGCTTCGAGTGGCTGCCCTCCTGCCGCGAGCCGTACGGCACCGGCACCTCGCGCAGTTGCATTCCCTGCGAGAGCGCGAACACGGTCATCTCGGTCTCGATCTCGAAGCCTTGCGAGAGCACCGGCATCGAGCGCACGAAGCGCGCGCTGAAAGCACGGTAGCCGGAAAGCACGTCGGCGAGCGTGGTATTGAACAGGCTCGACAGCACACCGCGCACGAGCCGGTTGCCGAAGCCGTGGAAGCGGCGGAAGGAGGTGTCGTGATGCTGCTCCAGGCGCGTGCCGACTACCATGTCGGCCTCGCCGGACAGCACAGGGGCAAGCATGGCGCGCGCGTGGTCGGCGGGATAGGTGTCATCGCCATCCACCATCAGGAAGACGTCGGCGTCGACATCGCGGAACATGCTGCGAACCACGTTGCCCTTGCCCTTGGCCGGCACCCGCAGCACGGTCGCGCCCGCCGCGCGTGCGCGTTCGGCGGTGGCGTCGGTGCTGGCATTGTCGAACACGTACACCCGCGCCTCGGGCAGCGCCATGCGGAAATCGGCGACGACGCGGGCAACCGAGATCTCCTCGTTGTGGCAGGGCACCAGCACGGCGATGCGCGGCGCGGCAGGCGTGGTCGATGCCTCGTTCATGCGCTCAAGGGTGTCGGAAAGCGCGGACGCGCGCAACGATGGCGATCGCATGGCGGGCGGCCGTCGCAGGCTGGTGCTGCGTCTTCATCGCGCATCTGTGACAATCCCTGCGCCCGCAATGCCCAGGCAGACCATGCCGGAACCAGTTTCCACGCCGCATCCGCTTCATCGCCACGCGCTGCAGGTCGGGATGTTCCTGCTCGTGGGCATCGCCCAGCTCGCGCTGGACAGTGGCGTATTCATCGCCAGCACGGCGCTGGGCGCATCGGTCGTGGCCGGCAACCTGCTGGGCCGCACCAGCGGCGCGCTGCTCGGCTTCTGGCTCAACGGGCGCTGGACTTTCGGCAAGCGGCAACTGGACTGGAAGCACGCGCTGCGTTTCGCGCTGGCGTGGCTCGCGCTGACCGCACTGAGTACGGCTCTCATAAGCCTTGTCGCGACGCGACTCGGCCTGCACGACGCGTGGCTGGCGAAACCGCTGGTGGAAGCGGGCCTCGCGGCGGTTTCGTTCTTCCTGTGGAAGTACGTCGTCTATCGCTGACTCAATTCAATGTTTCATGATCTTCCGCAGGCGCTCCAGCGCCTGCAACTGCGCGGTGGCTTCCACCAGCTTGCGCCGCGCCTCGGCAAGTTCCATCGCGTCGCCGCGGTTGGCGAGCGCGCGCTCGGCTTCTTCCTTGGCGCGGCGCGCGGCGGATTCGTCGAGGTCCTTCGCGCGGATC
>DATHOV010000040.1:0-2416 GCA_035484515.1 Lysobacteraceae bacterium | reverse complement strand
AGTGCCTCGAGATACTTCTGCTCGTACGCGCGGACTTCGGTGTGCTCCTTCTGGATCTCGCGGATCGGCGCGACGATGGCGTAGTCGCCCAGTGCCTTCACGGTCAGGTCGAAACGGACCTGATCGTTGCCCATGCCCGTGCAGCCGTGCGCGATGAGTTTCGTGCCGAGTTCGTCGCAACGCTTGAGTGCCGCATCGACGATCAGATAGCGGTCGGAGACCAGCAGTGGGTACTGGCCCTGGTAGCCCTCGCCGGCCATCACGAAGGGCACGACGAAATCGCGCCACAGCGCAGGCCCGCCATCGACGGTGACGTGCGAGGCGGCGCCCAGTTCCTGCGCGCGCGACTCGATGAACGCGCGCTCGTCCGCATCCACGCCACCGGTGTCGGCGAAGACGGTATGCACGCGATGGCCGCGCTCGATCAGCCACGGAATGCAGAAGCTGGTGTCGAGGCCGCCGGAGAAGGCGAGGACGATATCCCTGCTCACTGATTCGTTCATCGGATCGGATTCCTTGTTCATTGCGAAACCAGCGCGGCCATCACCGCCTTCTGGACGTGGAGCCGGTTCTCGGCTTCATCGATCGCGATGCAGTTCGGCGAATCCATCACCGCATCGGTGGCCTTGACGTTGCGCCGCAGCGGCAGGCAGTGGCTGAACACGCCGTCGACGGTCAACGCCATCTTCGCCTCGTCGACGATGAAGTGCCGGTGCGCGTCGCGGATCGCCTTCTCCTCATCCCAGCGGCCGAAGTACGGGATCGCGCCCCAGCTCTTCGCGTACACCACATCGGCGCCGCGGTAGGCGTCGGCCGGGTCGTGGCTGATCGCCAGCGAGCCGCCGCTCTCGGCGACGTTCTGCGCGGCCCACTGCATGTAGCGCTCGTCGAGCACGTAGTCCGGGGTCGGGCACAGCAGGGTCACGTCCATGCCCATCCGGGTGGCTATGGTCAGCGCGGAATTGGCGACGGCAGTGTTGAGCGGCCTGGGGTGGTAGGTCCAGGTCAGCACGAATTTCCTCCCACGCAAATCAGGCGTACCGAAACGCTCCTGCAGCGCCAGGATGTGGGCGAGTTCCTGCATCGGGTGGGTGATCGTCTCCATGTTGATCACCGGCACCGTCGAGTGCTTCGCGAATCCCCGCAGCACCACGTCCTCGCGATCCACCGACCAGTCCTGGAACTTCGGGAAGGCACGCACGCCGATCAGGTCCGCGTAGCGCGAGAGCACGCGCGCGACCTCGGCGATGTGCTCCTCCGCCTCGCCGTCCATGACCTTGCCGAACTCGAATTCGATCGGCCACGCATCCTTGCCCGGCGCGAGCACGACCGCGTGGCCGCCGAGCTGGAACGCGCCGATCTCGAAACTCGTGCGTGTGCGCAGCGAGGGATTGAAGAACACCAGGGCGATCGTCCTGCCCTTGAGCTGATCGCCGAACTTCGCGCGCTTGAATGCCGCCGCGCGTACGAGCAGCTCATCGAGCTCGGCACGGCTCCAGTCCTGGGTGTTGAGGAAATGTCGGATGGTCATGGCAAAACCTTGCTCCTTTACCTTGACAGTCCGGCCATGGATGGCCGGATTAGCTTTTGCGCGAATGGACTCGCGCACATACCAATGCCCCAAAAACAAAAAACCCGGCACGGGGCCGGGGGTTTTTTTCGATGAATCGAAAACAGCGGTGCGCCGCTACCCAGCTCGCGATGAAGGGCGAAGCGGTCGGCGCGCACGCGAAGTCATTCCTGCCGCCATGCGGGCAGAGGTGAGAATCATCGCGTCGGTGGAAAATTCATGCATGGCCGGAGTGTTGCACACATTTGCGTTGCAGTGCAACACGACAGGGTGGTCGTTTCCTCTGCCTCGTTCCGGGCGCGGCTCGGACGGAAATGTCCAAGCTTGTCGTCTCCCGAAAGCACAACGCCCCAGCCAAAGGCTGGGGCGTTGTGGGATTACGCGGAGCGCGGAGCGATCGGGACCGATCAGCGTCCGTAGGGCGGCGGACCGCCAGGACCACCAGGGCCCTCGTCGGCCGGCACCACCGACACCCTCACACGGATGCGGTTGCCCGGATCGTAGGGCATGCGAGCGACGTACACATCGCCCTTGTAGTCGTACTCGACATTGAAACCGGCGGGGCGGCCATCGTCGTCATGGGCCACATCCACCATCCGGCAGCCCGGCTGCACGTAGCCCGGATCGCCGTTCTTGGCGACGCTGTTGCCGATCGCGCCACCAACAACGGCGCCTCCGATCGTCGCAGCCGTGCGTCCGTCGCCCTTGCCGACCGTGTGGCCGAGGGCGCCGCCGATGATCGCGCCGACGATCGTGCCGCCGGTCGTGTCCCTCTGCACTTGCTGTGGCGGGCCATCGCACACCTGCTCCATCGTATGGTAGCTATCGTAGGCCGGTGTGACGCGC
>DATHOV010000039.1:0-4197 GCA_035484515.1 Lysobacteraceae bacterium | reverse complement strand
GGTCCTGGCCGTGCGTGTCGTGATGGTCTTCGCCGTGCGCGCCCATGCCGGCATCGTGGCCTGCCGTTTCATGGCCATGGTCGAACGCGCCAGCGTGCGCGGTCGCGGCGAGCGCCGGCGTACCGTGGTTGACGGATGCACGCAGCGACTCGTCGTGCCGCGCCCGGTCCATGTGTTCGACCTGCTCGGAGGACGGTGGCGTGTGGCGTTCGTGGTCGTAGCGCATTTCCTCGGGCGTGGGGCGGCGATCCCAGCCGCCAGGGCCGTTGAAGCTGAAGCGGTTCACGGCGACGTCCCCGGCCACGCGACGGTCGTAGGTGTGGATGTGAAGGCCGCCGCCGAAACGGTTGTACGCGCTGTTGTAGTAGAAGCCGCCGTGGTTCCAGTAACCGCCCGCATAACCGATGCCGATGTAGCCGAAACCGTAGTTGATGCCGCCGTAGTAGCCGACGTGCGTGCCCCAGTAGCCGGGATGGAAGACGTACAGGCCTTCGTTCCAGCCCCAGTAGCCCGGTGTCCACAGCCCACCCACGAACGGCGGCCTCACCCAGGTGCCGGGCACCCAGTAGTAGTCGTTGATTTCGTCGTCGTACGACCAGTAGCCGGGCGTCCAGATGTAGCCCGGGCCGGGCAGCTCGGGCTGTACGTACACCGGCAGGATCGGCGGTGCGATCCGCACGGAAAGGAAGACGCCTGCCTGTGCCGGTGGCGCAAGGACGAAGGCGGATGTGGCCAGCAGCGCGGACGCAGCGCAGGCCAGCAGGTTGCGTTTCAGCGAACGTGGCATCCGGGTGGCTTGAAGGTTCATGACGAGTCCTGTGGCTGCGCAGTGATGGGGCGGAAGCATAGAAATAACCGATTAGGCGACGCTTGGGGTATCCGAGCACTGCTGCCGTTGTGTTTGCCTTCATCCATGCACGTGCGGCGCCACAGCCGCTCCGGGCGGATTTCGCGCGGTTTCGGGGGCTGCAGGGCCATGTCGGTCGACGCGGGCGATGGCCGCGCCGGTCTTGAGCGGGCTTGACAACTTCAATGTGTATTGTTGTACTGATACACATGGACGCTTCGCTGTTTCACATCCAGCCCGCTTCGGACGAGCCGATCTACCGGCAGATCGCCGAGCAGGTGCGCAGGCTGGTGGCCAGCGGGCAGCTGCATGCGGGGGATGCGATGCCTTCGGTGCGGGAGATCGCTTCGGCGCATGCGATCAATCCGATGACGGTGTCCAAGGCCTACAGCCTGCTCGAAGCCGAGGGCGTGCTCGAACGTCTTCGCGGCGTCGGCATGGCGGTGGGTGCGAATGCCCAGCGCGCACATCCGTTGAACGAACGCATCGCGCTGATCGCACCGGCACTCGAAGCACTGGCGCGTCAGTCGCGCGAACTCGAGTTGCCGCCGGCGCGCGTGCTTGCGCGCCTGAAATCGCTTCTGGAAAAGGACTCGCCGTGAACTCCATCCCGCTGACCCAGCCCTCGCCGATGGACGCCGTGCCGCTGCAGGCCAGGCAGCTGACGAAGACCTACGAGGCGCGCACCGTGCTCGATCGCATCGATCTGGACGTCGCGCAGGGCACGGTGCTCGGCTTGATCGGCCGCAATGGCGCGGGCAAGTCGACCTTGCTCCGTTGCCTGCTCGGATTGATCGAACCCGGCGCCGGCCAGGCGTTCGTGTTCGGCGAAGCCGCCTTGAAGATGTCCGATGCCGGCAAGCAGCGGCTCGGCTATGTACCGCAGCAACCCGATGCATTCGCCTGGATGCCGGTCTGCGAGATGCTCGATTTCGTCGGCCGCTTCTATCCGCGCTGGGACAGCGCGTGGGTCGACCGGATCCTGAGTCGCTGGCAGTTGCGCCGCGACGCCGTGATGTCGACGCTTTCTCCCGGAGAGCGGCAACGCGTCGCGCTGGTTCGCGCACTCGCCTCGCAGCCGGACCTGCTGGTGCTCGATGAGCCCGCCGCCGCGCTCGATCCGTCGGCGCGCCGCGATCTGCTCAGGGAGGTGATCGATCGCGCCGCCGAGTCCGGCACCACGATCGTCTTCTCCACCCATATCGTCTCCGACCTCGAACGCGTCGCCTCGCACATCGCCTTCCTCGAGCAGGGCAGGTTGCTCCTGCATGCCCCGATCGACGATCTCAAGGAACGCATCGTCCGCATCGTCGTGCCCGCAACGATCGCAGCGCAGATACGGCTCCCGATCGCCGGCGAGCTGTCGCGGCGAAAGCTGGGTGACGGCGGATTGAGCATCGTGCTCGAACGCGTCGCCGACGCATGGCCGGAGATCGCGCATTCGGCGGACGTGCAGCGCACGGTCCTGGGGCTCGAGGATCTGTTCATCGAGGTCGTCGAATGAACCTCGGGAGCGCCAAGGCGATGCTGACCTCGTTCGCCGATCGGCGCACGCTCAGGTTCGCGAACGGGCTGGTGTTTTTCTACTGCCTGCTGGCGGCGCTGCCCCTGCTCGTCTGGGAATTCTCCGTGTTGCAGCCACACGAGGATCGGCTCAACGCCGCCTTCGTCAGTGCGGTCGTCATCGGTCTGGGCACGGCCTTGCTCTGGCTGATCTACCCGCATCATGGGCTCAACCTGATGCGCAACGCGCGGAGCTTGCGGATGCCGTCGGTCGCCCGACCGGTTTTCAGTGGCCTGCTCAAGCTGTATTTCGCCACGGTCGTGTTCCCTGCCGTGATCCTGGGTTCTTGGGACAGCACCCACTCGCTCGACTACCTGGCGACGTTTTCCTGCGCAGCGTTCGGCGGGTTCCTGGTGGCCAGCTCTTCGCGGATGGTCGTGCTCTTTTTCTGGCTCTGTCTCTGCCTGGCGGGACTCTTCGACGCGGCGCACTACCTGCCTGTCACCCGGTTCCACTTCGCCATGCCGAAGCTCGAGGGGAGGGCACTTGCCGGAGCGCTCTGGATTGGAGCGTTGACGCTCGGCGGCCTGGTGGCCAGTTGCTGGAGGGATCAGCTGGCGCAGGAGCGCGGTGAATCCTCGTTCTTCCAGCGGATGGGACTTCGCACGGGGGGAGCGGATGCCCAGACCCGCAGAAAGGATCCCGGCCCAGGCGTGAATTTCGCGGTCGCCGACCCGCAACATCCTGTGGCTGCGATGCGGATGTGCCTGGGACGACCGTTTGCCGCACTTCGCCGGCGCTCGCAACCTTCGGTCGGCATCGGCATCTTCATCCTGATTTATTTCGGTGCTCAGTATCTGTTGCCAGACCCATCTGCAGGAATGAACGGGTACAGCGCCGGCACCCTCCTCGTCGGCCTTGCATCCATTGGACTCTACAAGGGCGGGTCGCGTCTTCGCCATGTTTTCACCACGCGCAAGGATGACCTCGCCGAACTCGCCCTGCTTCCGGGTTGGGGAGACTCGCGATCGATGTGCCGGACGCTGGTCGCGGTGATCCTGCGTCATCTGATCGTGCGCTGGGCCTGGCTCGCCGCAGCCCTGGGGCTGATGGGATACCTCGCCGGGCCGAGCGTGCTGGTGTGTTTGGTCCTGGCCAGCGCGTTCCTGGGTCTGCTGGCGTCGAGTGGGGGATCCAGCCTGGATGCGCTCGTACGGCCGGCCGATCACAGGGGATTGGAACCCTCCATCTTTATCCTGATCGCGTTGATCGTTGCGACCTGCTTCGTGGTGGCGCCCCCTGCCAGATCCGACCTCTCCGTGACTGTATCGATGATCGTCATCGCAGGCTGGCTGGTCTTCGCAATCGCGAGGGGGATGCTGGGGCTGCGCTCCTGGCGACGGCTCCTCGCCCGCCCGCATCCGTTTCTGTCGGCCTGATCGCGTCGATCGACGCCGGAACACGCGCCGCGGTGCTCTTTGGTGCTCGATGGAGTACCTGCAGGTCGGCTCCGCTGGAATCGCCCGCATGGCGACCGGCGCAGAGCCCCTGGCTTCATCGTGCGCACCCTGCCGGCGTATGCTTTGTCGCGACCACCGATCCGCATGCGGAGACACCATGGCCACCGGTTGGGCCGGCGACGGCGCCGTGCAGGAACAGATCGACGCGACCGTGAAGGACGCGATCAAGCGCGCGCGCAGCAAGCTGCCGAAGGGCCCGGGCCGGCTGCGCTGCGAGGAATGCGACGAGGCCATCCCGGAAGCACGGCGCAAGGCGATGCCCGGCGTGCGCCTGTGCGTGGCCTGTCAGGAAGCCAGCGACCGCGAAGAAGCGAAGTCCGGCGGCA
>DATHOV010000038.1:0-7765 GCA_035484515.1 Lysobacteraceae bacterium | reverse complement strand
CAAGCTTTGCTTGGTCAATTTGGAACTCGATGTCCGAATGAGTAGGCTCCCGCTTCTCGGTCTGAGAATCGTCGACGAGACGAGCGACTGCAACGACAATGGCGTCGCTAAGTGGAGGTCGGCTTGCCATGTTGCCTAATCTGCCCCCTGTCGAAGGTGTAAAAGTTCGATGCAAGAGATACATAACCGAGGCAAGAAGTGTCCCTGATACTGTTGTTTTTTCTAGTTGCCTGAACTTTCGACTTTGTGTCACTCATGGAAGCATTGTGCGACTTGATGAACCCGGGCGGTTGCTATCTCATCTAAATCCGGCAATACCCAGCCATGTTTGAAATATATCGGGCGTTATCACGTGGGCCCTGATTTGAATGTCATTCGCGGTGAGAAAGCACCCGTTTGGCCGGGACTGCCATTCAGCCGAGCTGCCAGGAAAACCTTCGAAGACGATTCCAATTAGCTCAATTGGTCTTTCGGAATCTAACATGCAGTAGACGGCGCCGCCACTCATTCCACTGAAGTAGAACGTATTCTCTCTCTCCAGCGAAGAGGCCATCAAAAAAGAATCGTCGGAGATCGATATGGGCCTGGTTAGTTCCGCTACGACAGCGGCAAGCGGACATTGCAAGAAGCCATCTGCCTCAGACTTGTGCTCGGTAGGGAAGCCAAAAGCAACCGGCGTGCGTAGTTCTATCCAGTTCGGTTCGGTCCAATTGTCCAGGTCGATCGCAGCCTTTCCCTTGCGCTCAAAGTGTATTTTCTTGAATGCATCATCGAGCTTCACAATCGCTATATCTGGGCCATTGTCGCTTTTCGGCATCCGGAGCGGCCGAAAATGACTCTTGTAGCCATTCTGAGTGAAAGTGCCAAACTGATAGATATACCGCTCTTTCCCATGGATCGTTAGCCACTTATGTGGTTCGGACGCAAACTGCTGGTAGTAGACGTGGGCACACGTTATGCCGAATATTTCGCCACCTTGCTGAACATACGTAATCGTCCCATTGGCCTTTTCTATTGTGTGTCCACCTTGCAGCCAAGGAGGTGAAAGAAAAAGGGGTTCGGAATGCTTCGCAGCCTCTACCTGAATGTTTCTTTGAATTTCATTCATAGACATCTTCCGGAAAGCGGTGTCAGAGCCACTTATTTTTGGTAATTATCTGAGACACTGTTTTCATTGCCCCTCACGCCAATCCTCGTCCATCCGAAACCCCAAGCCCCAACCCCGCATGTATCCCCTGCGGCACCCCCGCCGAGATCTTCCCATCGACCCACGTCACGAAGATCGTGCTGAACGCGCTCTTCGCCCCTTCCCACCACTGCCGCGCTCCCGTGCTTGCCAGTGCCGACAGCGCCGAGCGCTCGAAGCCTTCGGTCAGGTCGAGGTCGATGAAGCCCAGGTGGCGCTGGATGACGACGGTTTCGAGGCGGCGGTAGGTCATCATCATCAGGAATCCGAACCGGACCTTGTCGGCGTCGGACAGGGCATCGAGCCCCGACTGCGCCTTGATGATCAGCGGAGCCAGGTCGGCGTGGGTGGCCAGGACTTCCATCGTCGCGCCCATCGAGGAACTGATCGCCAGGAACGTGGAGGCCCTCAATGCGGCCGTGTTCTGTCGGAGCTGGAGCGCCAGATAGACCAGGGTGACCCCCACGAACAGGGCCCCAACGACCTGCCCGATCGCACTGACCGCGTCCCAGTTCATGCGAGCGCCTCCGCAGGCCACACCGATCGCCATCGTAAGGCAATCGGGGACGGGGCGGTTGAACCCGTTCCCTTTGCGGGTGGGTCCCGGGAAGGTGCTGCCCACGGTGGTCGCGGCGATGATGCGCGGGAGGTCGAGCCCGGCGGATGCCCTTGGACTGGTTCTTGATTGCCTGCGGATCAAGTTGCATGGCGTGCGGATGATACTCGATCGCCTGCAGATCAGGCGATTGATGGGACGTACCCGCTTGATCGGTCATGAAGTCGACCGGGTCTCGAACGGGCAGCTGCTGAGGTCACCGGGACGGCGGCGGATGGGACGCGGGATGGGTCAGCGGGGAGGCAGTTCCGGTCTGGGGCGGTGAACTTCAGGTCGGGTCCGTGTCAGTCCAGACCGGATCGTGCGGATTCCCGACCTGGGCACGAAGTTCCCCGGTCTGGCAAGGAAGTTTTCAGGTCGGGTCCTGCCGATTTCAGGTCGGGTCCATGCGAGTCCAGACCTGAAAACCTTCTTCCCCGACCTGGGAACTTCGTGACCCGGCCTGGGAACTTCGTGACCCGACCTGGAAGTTCGTGACCAGGTCGGACCCTGAGGATTTCAGGTCTGGCATGTTGCTTGCCAGGTCGGGGCACGCCGATTCCAGGTCGGAAGTTCTCGAGACCAGGTCTGGGAAGTTGCAGACCCGACCTGGAAGTTCCTGACCAGGTCAGGGCAGGAGAACTTCCGACCTGAAAAGTTCGTGACCAGACCGGGGAAATCGCGCCGCTCCACGGGCGTGATCCGTGCAGGACCGTGGCCGCCCCGATATCGGGACGGCCACGGCGAGAGGTGGTTGCCACCGCGACGCCGGCAACCACGTCCGTAACGAATTAACGGGGACGTACCCCATTAAACGGGGCACTGTTTCTTGTTCTGTCATCCCGAGCGGAGCGAGGGATCTCGAAGTTGCTGTGCCTTCGGATGACAGATCCCTCGCTGCGCTCGGGATGACAAGAAAAGAGGCGGAATGACAAAGCAAAAGCCGTGGTTGGTCCCCGGCTTTTCGGTCAGTCCACGGCTTTTTGCGGAATCATTCTCTGCTCCATGTCCCTGATCCATTTTTCCACACGGCTCAGTAGACCGGCAGCTCGATCGGGTCCTTGAGCATTCGACCCATCGTGAGCTGGGCGACGTAAGGCAGGTTCATGAGGCGGGTGAGCTGGTTGCGCACGAAGATGCCGGCGCGCGATCCGGGCACGAACGACTTCGCGAAACGTTCCGCCGAACGCTGCTTGCTCGCGATCAGCGGGCGGAACAGGCGCTCGTAGTTCGCGAAAGCGATCCGGTGGTCGCCACCGGACCGTTTCATCTTTCCGGCCAGCGTGTAGGCGCCCGCCATCGCCAACGCCGAACCCTCGCCGGCCAGCAGGGACGGGCAGCCGCAGGCGTCGCCCACCAGTGCGGTTCGACGGTGCGACCAGGCATTCATGCGGATCTGGCTTACCGCGTCGAAATACAGGTCCGGGTTCGCGTCGAGCCGGCTGAGGATGTCGTTGCATTCCCATCCCTTGCCGCCGAACTCCCGTCGCAGCAGGTCCTTCTGGGTCCTGACGTCGCGCGGGCTCACGTCGAGCTTGGACTGCGCCGAGAACACCAGCAGGAACACGGTTCTCCCGTCCACCAGGCTATAGCGCGTGATCTGGCGGCCCGGTACCGAATAGCTGACGTACGCATGCGGGTCCCGGTGCGGGTAATCGTCGGCGCTGAACGAGGCTGCGTAGTAGCCGAGGAACTTCTCGAAGCTGCGCTCGGCACCGAACACGAGGCCGCGCACCGGCGAGTGCAATCCGCCCGCGCCGATCACCACGTCGAAGCGCTCGGACGGACGATCGCGGAACTCGACCCAGACGCCGTGTTCGGACTGGTCGATGCGCACGATCGTCTCGCCGAACAGCGTTCGCACGTCATCGCCCAGCGATGCATGGATCGTCGCCGCCAGGTCACTGCGAAGAATGCTGAGAAAGCGCCCGCGCATCATCGAGCGGATCGCCTTGCCGCCTAATCCGCCCTTGCGCTGGCCGTCGTCGTCGACGAGCCGGACTTCCTCGATGGGCAGGCTCAGTTTGCTCAGCGTCGGCAACAGGCCCATCTGCTCGGCGACGTCGTATCCGGTACCCCAGAAGTCGACGATGTAACCGCCGGTGCGCAGCGATGGGGCGCGTTCCACCACGGTCGGCTCGAAACCGTGCCGTCGAAGCCACCAGGCCAGCGTGGGTCCGGCGATTCCGGAACCGACGATCAGGATCTTCCGGTTTTCCATGGCAGCCCCTTCCCGGAGCACCTCGTGCGTGGCCTGCATCGAAGGACATTATGAACCGAAAAAGACGGTTTCCCGGTTCGCTCCGGACGACAGGCCGGAGCGACAGTGGCTCGCTTCACTCGGGTGACAAGGCGGAACCGTTTTCGGTCATCCCGAGGAAGACCAGGACCGCAGCAGCTTTTCCCTGGACAGGAAAGCGCTGGGCTTTTCAGCTTGGCCTGCGCGTTGCGCGCCTGCTCAATGCAGATGCGCGAACAACAACCCGATGTAGGCGCAGAACGCCAGCGAGATGAACACCGCCAGGAACTTGTGGTACGCCTCGTTCCTGGTGAAGATCGCGACCGCGCAGGTCGCCATGAAGACGAGCTGGCTTCCCAGGTTCGCCGGCTCGGGCCATGTGCCGTAGAGGACGAGATCCTTGGAAATGCTCACGAGGCCCGCAGCGACGGCGATCCCGAAGAACCAGCGCGCGTGGTCGAAGTAGTGCGCGCGCAGGTCGACCGGCCTGTCGTCGCGGATGTCGGGAAGCACCAGGCCGGCGATCAGGTACATCAGTACCGTCTGCATCAGCACCACGGCGAAGGCGAGGAAGTTCCAGCCGGTGTAGTCGCGCAGCCCGTACATCGCCCACCACGCCTGCACGTCGATCACCAGCAGCAACACCGCCCACAGCACGCAGGGCCAGTACATGGCGACCGTCGCCCGGGTGAGGATCAGCCCGCGAAAGCCCTGCAACACCTGCGTCATCGCCAGTCCCAGCACGATCGACAGCAGCACGGAGAGATAGCTGAAGGCGTCCATGGGATTTCCTGAGCGGCGGGGCGACCATCCTACGGTCAGGAGTGCGGCAAAGGGGATGGGAAAGCCGGCAAGGCGACAACAGGGGACAGATCACGGTTTTCTGAGCAAACGCTCTCCGCGGTCTGTTCCCCGTTTCTGCCCGGTTTTCGCCCTCGGTCCCTTGTTTCGATGCGCGTTCGAAGTACCCATTCCGGTCGCGGGAATGGGATGATCCCGCCACCGGCACGACAGGAACCCTCCGTTGATCCGCATCGAGCACCTGTCGTTCGGCTATCGAAAGGCCCCGCTGTACCACGACTTCAACCTCTGCCTGAGCGAACCGGGCGTCTACGGCCTGTTCGGTCGCAATGGCAGCGGCAAGTCGACGCTGCTGTTGCTGCTCGCGGGGCTGCTGTTCCCCAAGGGCGGGCGCATCGACGTGCAGGGCCACGAACCTGCAAGGCGGCATCCGGACTTCCTGCGCCAGGTCTACATCGTGCCGGAGGAGTTCCATCTGCCGAACCTGCGGCCGGACAAACTGGCGCAGACTCAATCCGGGTTTTATCCAGACTTCTCCAGCGCGTCCTTCGCCGAATACCTGGGCATCTTCGAGGTGCCGGCCGGGAGCTGCTTCGAGGAGATGAGCCTGGGTCAGAAGAAGAAGGCGGCGATCGCCTTCGCGCTCGCGACATTCACGCCGGTCTTGTTGCTGGACGAACCGACCAACGGCCTGGACATCATCAGTCGCGACCAGTTCAAGGCGATCATGGCGCGGCCCGAGCAGCGCCGGCGGATCGTGTTGATCAGCACGCACCAGGCGCACGACCTCGAACGGATCATGAGCCACATCCTGTTCATCGATGGCGCGTCGCTGGCGTTGTCGGCGACGATGGCGGAACTGGGGTCGGCGCTGAGCATCGGCGTGGCGGCGGATGCGGCTGCGTTGGCGGCGATCCCGGACATCCTCTATTCCGAGGCCCTGGGCACGCAGCAGGCCTATGTCGCGGTCAACCATGGCGCCGTAGCTGGCGAGGTCCATCTGGAGCTGCTCTACAAGGCCCTGAGCCTGCGCAAGGACGCGGTACTGGCGGTGCTGGCGGCGAAGGAGAAGGCCCGTGTTTGAGCTGCGTCGCTTCACGCGCCTGGCGCGCGCGCATTGGGCGGAGTCGTGGCGCAGGTACGCCTGGTTCCTCGCGGCCGGGGTGTTGCTGCACGGGGTGATCTCGATCGTCTGCTTTGCCGAAGAGGACGGTTTTACCGCCTTCGACACCCACGGGCAGACAGGCTTCTATTTCACGGGGCTGTTCGTGCTGACGCCGATCTTCGCGAGCCGCTATTTCCTGCCCATGTCCAACCGGGCATCGGCGTTGCTGGCGTTGATGCGTCCGGCATCGACGTTCGAGAAATGGCTGCTGGCGGCGCTGACGGTCGCGGTGCTGTACCCGCTCGCCTACACGCTGGCTTTCTATCTGATCGACGTGCCCGATCAATGGCTGGCTTCCGCCCAGGCCAGGCATCAGGCGCTGCACCTCGCGCAGGAAATCGCCAGGCACCCGCTACGCAACGGCGTCGATCCATTCAAGCCCGACTACTCCCTGGTGGCTCCATGGGCGATGTTCGGTAACTGGCGCGAAGCCGTGGGCATCCTGCTGCTGCTCTGCTCCCTGCAGGGCATCGCCTTATTCGGCAGTCTCTATTTCCGCACGGTGCCTCTCATCAAGACGGTGCTGTCCTGTCTTCTGCTTCTGCTGGTGTGCGTGTTGTTGTCCTCGGCGTTCCACAGCCGTCCCGACCTCGTGCTGGGATACTGGGATCGCCAGCGAACGCTCTCCTCGCTGCAGGAAATCCTCTATCCGACGCTGTGGCTGGTTTTCCCGGGCCTGTTCTGGCTGGCCGGTTTCCTGGCATTGAAGGAAAGGGAGATCGCCGCGTGAAGTCCGCTCCCCTGGTCGCCGGCTCGGCGCTGGCCCTGCTGCTGCTCGCGATCGCGACGGCCAATCCGTTCGCTCCGTTGCGGAAAATCGTGCCGCTGGATTTCACCGGCATCGACACGCTCGAACTCCACGGCTCCATGCCGCAAATACGGATCTCGTCGCATCAGCCCATGCTGGCCGACTATCCGGACGAGATGGAAAGGACGCTGGCAGTGCTGCGCAAGGGCAACCGGCTCGTGATCACCGTTCATTCCGAGGGGTACGAGCAGGTACAACTCAACGTTCCCGCGAGCTTGCGCGCGATCGATGCGGAACGTGCGCACATCGTCGCCCTGGAGCGTCTGCAGTCGATGCAGGTGTCCTCGTCCGGCCCGATCAATTGGGAGGGCGATATCGACCAGCTTGACCTGCGTGACACCGCCGACCATTCGAAGCGGATCGACGAGCGTTGCAGGTGTGAAGATAGCGGTACCACCTTCACCGTGTCCGGTGGCCACATCTCCGAACTACAGGTGCGTTCGTCGCGCGGGGACCTGCAACTGATGCAGCCGGACAGGATCGACGCCGTCTACGCGTGGCTGGGGGAGAAAGGCGGCATATCGCTCACCAACGCACACCGTGTCGACAACATCCATCTGCTGGCCGCCGAGGCGCAGATCCCGGATGCCACGAGCCCGAAGCCGTATACAACCCCGTGACCGCAAGGCGAGAAGCGCCTTGCAACAGCGAAGCTGGTCATCTCGAAGTTGCTGTGCCTTCGGATGACAGATCCCTCGCTGCGCTCGGGATGACAAAGCAAAAGCCGCGGCCTGCCCCCTGTTTTTGCTGACCCCGATGGCCCTTCTTGCAGCGGTCCGTTGTTCGCTCATCGTCAGTCGATGTAGTCGTCCGGCTGCGGCAGCGGACAGGCGGCGACCGGCGTGCGGTCGTCTTTCGCGGAGTCGAGCATCCAGCATTCGTCGAGCACCGAGCAGTAGCAGATCTTCACCTGGATCTTGCCTTGCTCGGCATTGAGTCGCTGCCAGAACGCGGCATTCGAAGGCGCGCCG
>DATHOV010000037.1:0-3293 GCA_035484515.1 Lysobacteraceae bacterium | reverse complement strand
GAAGGTTTTGCCGCTTCGACAACGTCGCAGGTGTTTTGCATTCCTGCGAAGGGTAAGGAAACTTCCTGATAAAGCGGCTTTGTGTTCCTGCGCTGCGCATGTGCAGGTAGTCGAAGCCGTTTCGCAGGGGGATCGCTGTGAATGAAGGAAAAATCGCCTGCGGGGAGGTTATTGCGCTCAGCGGGGCGGCTGACATTACAATAACGGCCGACAGCCGTCGCGCATGCCCGGCGCAGCGGGCGAGCGGGAAGGCTGCCCCGGCTGCCGGGCTCGACCGGACCGGGTGCTGGGTGACCTTCGCGTGTTGATACCCTTGGCTCTCTGTTTGAGCAAGCAATACAGCTATTCGCTTCGCTCGAGCCTGCCCCCTGATCCCGATCAGGTTTCGACGGTGTCCCGTGGCGGGAGCATCGAGTCCAGGCACGCCTGACGGGATCTGTTCCAGCTGTTCGAGATTTTCATGGTCGTGATCGCATGTTCTGCCTCGACCGCACCCCGCCATACACTGCTATACTACTCGGCTAGGTTCCGCGCCATCGTCGCCGCGCCTGCAGCGCTCTCCTGGTCGCGGGAGAGCATCCTCCACCGCAAGGTGGGTCCTGTCTTCAACGAGTACACATCATGGCTATCAGTCACAACATCACGGCCCAGAGCCGCGAGACGCAAGGGAGCAAGGGTGCGAGCCGCCGCCTGCGTCACGCCGGTTTCATCCCGGCCATCGTCTACGGCGGTCACGCCGAGCCGAAGTCCGTGCAGTTCGAGCACAACCCGATCTGGCTGGCTTCGCAGCACGAATGGTTCTACTCGAGCATCCTGTCGCTGGACATCGACGGCAACGTCGAGCGCGTGCTCCTGCGCGATATGCAGCGTCATCCGTACAAGACGTTGATCATGCACATGGACTTCCTGCGCGTGAGTGAGAACGAGGCGATCCGCATCAGCGTGCCGCTGCACTTCCTCAACCAGGAAAAGTCGCCGGCCGGCAAGGCCGCGGGCGTGGTCGTCACCCACGAGCTCACCGAGGTCGCGATCAGCTGCCTGCCGCGCGACCTGCCGGAGTTCATCGAGATCGACCTGGCCGCGCTGGAAGTGGGCGATATCGTCCATCTGTCGGAGATAAAGCTGCCCAACGGCGTGGAGATCCCCGAGCTCAAGCTCGGCAAGGAACACGACGTCGCCGTGGTCATCGCCAAGCACGCCAAGGAAGAAGTCGAAGAGGTGCCTGAAGTGGCGGCCGATGTGCCGGCCATCCAGGTTGCTCCGGATGCGGCCAAGGCGGCTGCTGCGGACAAGGGCAAGGACAAGAAATAAGTGGTCCTCGCGGCCCCTCTCCCGACGGGAGAGGGGTTGGGGTGAGGGCCGGAGACGCGAAGTCTCATCGGCTGCTCACGATCTGTCCGCGCTCGGGCTTCCGCCCACCAAGAGTTGGTCGCATGCCAGCACTGCGCCTGATCGTCGGCCTCGGGAATCCTGGGCCGGAATACGCCCGTACCCGGCACAACGCCGGGTTCTGGTGGATCGATGCGCTAGCGGAAAAGCTTGGTGCGCGCTTCGGTATCGAGAGCAAGCTTAAAGCCGAGAGCGCGAAGGTGTCGATCGGCGGCGAGCCGCTGCTGCTGTTGCGGCCGATGACCTTCATGAACCACAGCGGCCGTGCGGTCGCGGCGGCGCTGCGTTACTGGAAGATCGAGCCCGAGCAGATGCTGGTCGCGCACGACGAACTCGACCTGCCGCCCGGCAGTGCGCGCCTGAAGTTCGACGGTGGCCATGGAGGCCAGAACGGATTGCGCGACATCATGGCGCTGCTGGACCACGGCAGGTTCAACCGGCTGCGCATCGGCATCGGCCATCCGGGGCACAAGGACAAGGTCACCGGCTGGGTGCTCGGCAAGCCTGGGCGCGACCACGAGGCGGCGATGCTGCGCGCGATCGACGATGCGCTGGGCGTGCTGCCGCTGGCGGTGGCGGGCGACATGAATGAAGCGATGAAGAGGTTGCATACGAGCCGGAACTCGGGACCCGGGACCCGGGACTCGTAACAGCGAGGCCGGGACCCGCGGACGCGAAGTCGCGGTTTGCGCAGCAAGATCCGATCCAGCCGCACACGAACTAAACGTACGATCTCTCACCGGATATCCATTGCCCATGCGATTGCTCCTGCTTTCCCCGAGTCCCGAGTCCCGAGTCCCGAGTCCCGGAGTTCGCCATGGCCATTAGATGCGGCATCGTCGGACTGCCCAATGTCGGCAAGTCCACCCTGTTCAATGCGCTGACCAAGGCGGGCATCGCCGCGGCGAATTTCCCATTCTGCACGATCGATCCGAACGTCGGCGTGGTGCCAGTGCCGGATCCGCGCCTGGGCGAACTGGCTGCCATCGTCAAGCCGCAGAAGATCATCGCGACTGCGATGGAGTTCGTCGACATCGCCGGGTTGGTGGCGGGCGCGAGCAAGGGCGAGGGGTTGGGCAACAAGTTCCTCGCCCACATCCGCGAGGTCGATGCGATCGCGCACGTGGTGCGCTGCTTCGAGAATGGCGACATCGTGCACGTGGCGGGCAGGATCGACCCGATCTCGGACATCGAGACGATCGACACCGAGCTGGCACTGGCGGACCTGGATTCGGTCGAGAAGGCGCTCAATAAGGCCGAGCGCTCGGCCAAGACCGGCGACAAGGAAGCGATCGCGAAGAAGGACGTGCTGACCCGTCTGCGCGATGGCCTCGACCAGGCGAAACCCGCGCGTGCGCTGGGTTTGAGCGACGACGACAAGCTGCTGGTGCGCGATCTGTTCCTGCTCACGATCAAGCCGGTCATGTACGTCGCCAACATCAAGGAAGACGGCTTCACCGACAACCCGTACCTCGACCGCGTGCGCGAGCGTGCAGCGGCCGAGGGTGCGCAGGTGGTGCCGGTGTGTGCGGCGATCGAGGAAGAGCTTGCGCAGCTCGATGACGAAGACAAGGCCGCCTTCCTCGCCGACATGGGCCTGAACGAGGCGGGTCTGAACCGTGTCATCCGCGCGGCCTACACCCTGCTGGGATTGCAGACGTACTTCACCGCCGGCGTGAAGGAAGTGCGCGCGTGGACCGTGTTCGTCGGGGCCACCGCGCCGCAGGCGGCGGCCGTGATCCACACCGATTTCGAACGCGGCTTCATCCGCGCCGAGACGATCGCCTACGACGACTACATCCGCTTCAAGGGCGAGTCGGGCGCGCGCGATGCCGGGCGGCTGCGGCTGGAAGGCAAGGAATACCGCGTCAAGGAAGGCGACGTCCTGCATTTCAGGTTCAACG
>DATHOV010000036.1:0-5480 GCA_035484515.1 Lysobacteraceae bacterium | reverse complement strand
TGGCCGTATGCGCTTCATGCGACGAGCCCGTCGTGGAAGGTCGTGCTGGCGATCATGCCGTCGCTGCCGATGATTGCCGTGATCTGCCTGATGACGAGACTGGTGATTCATAGCGACGAACTCGAACAGCGTCTCTACCTGTCCGCATTGAGCGTGGCGACCGGCGTCGTCTCTGTAGTCAGCATGGTCGGCGGATTCCTGTGCCTCGCCGGTGTGTTCCGGTTGGGCGGCGACATCCTGATCTGGGTGTTCCCGGCGTTGTGCATGACCTACGGCGTGGCCCACCTGCTGTTCGCGAGGCGCTACGGCGGCATGGGCTGCGGATGAAGAACCGTCTGCGCGAGCTGCGCGACAAGCATGCATGGTCGCAGGGCGATCTCGCTGAGCAGCTCGACGTGTCGCGGCAAACCGTGAACGCGATCGAGACCGGCAAGTACGATCCGAGCCTGCCACTGGCATTCCGCATCGCCAAGCTGTTTCGTTCCCCGATCGAATCCATCTTTGTTCCGGAAAAGGACTGAGCCGTGACCAAGCGCAATCTCTTTCGCATCGCGCTCGCCGTCGGCGTCATCGGCTATCTCGCCTGGGCGCGCTTCATGCCCTCCGATCGTGCGCCGCAGGCTGCGGCGACTGCCGCTTCGACGCATGACGTGGCACCGCTGCCGCCGCGCAAGCTCGGCACGCTGGGGTTCCAGCCGTGCACGCTGGCGCCCAAGCACGCTGTCGGAGCCATCGAGGCGCAGTGCACGCGCATGAGCGTGCCGGAAGACTGGGGGCATCCGGATGGACGCAAGATCCAACTCGCGATCGCCTGGGTTCCCGCGCACAACGATGGCGACTCGCAGGATCCGGTTTTCATGCTCGCCGGCGGCCCCGGGCAATCGGCGCTGGATTCGTATCCCGGCATCGCCGGCGCGTTCGAGGAGACATTGAAGAAACGCAGCGTGATCCTCGTCGACCAGCGCGGCACCGGCCAGTCCAATCCGCTGGCCTGCGAGAACAAACAAGGCGACAAGACCAGCATCGATGATCAGCAGGCCGCCGAGAACGATCCTGCGACCGTGCGCCGGCTCACCGAACGGTGTCGCGACGCGCTGTCGAAGAAGGCCGACTTGCGCCTGTACACGACCAGCGACGCGATCCACGACCTCGATGCGGTGCGCACGGCGATCGGCGCCGAGAAGATCGATCTGGTCGGCATCTCCTACGGCACGCGTGTCGCCCAGCACTATGCGCGACGCTATCCGACGCATACACGGGCAGTGGTGCTCGACAGCGTCGCACCGAACGAACTGATCTTCGGCAACGATTTCGCGCGCAACCTCGACGACGCGTTGGCGCTGAACTTCAGGCAGTGCGCCAGGACGCCGCAGTGCGAACAAAAACTGGGTGATCCGCGCGCAAACCTGTCCAGCCTGCTCGCGCAACTCAAGGCGCATCCCGTGTCGGTGAGTTATCGCGATCCACTGACCGGCGAAGACAAGCAGGAAACCCTGACCCGTGGGCACGTCGCCCTGCTCGCACACCTGTACGCCTACGAGCCGATCGTCCTGGCGACGCTTCCACTCACGCTCGCGGAAGCGATGAAAGGCCATTACGAGCCGCTGATGGCGCAGGCGAATCTGATCAGCGACGATGCCGCCGATTCGATGACGGCCGGCATGCAGTTGTCGGTGATCTGCGCCGAGGACGCGGACGGGATGAAGGCCGATCCGGCCTACGGCGACAGCGTGCTCAGCAACGAGATGATCAGCCTGCTGCAACTGCAATGCTCGATCTGGCCGCACGGGCAGCGCCCGTCGGACTTTCACCAGCCGCTGGTGAGCGATCTGCCCGTCCTCGTGCTCGAAGGCGAGTTCGATCCGGTGACTCCGCCGCGTTACGGCGAGCAGGTGGTGAAGAATCTCAGCCACGGCCGCCTGCTGATCCTGCGCGGCCAGGGCCACAACGTGATCCCGATCGGCTGCATGCCCAAACTGATGGCGCGCTTCCTCGACACTGCCGATGCGAAATCGCTCGATGCGAGTTGCCTCGACAAGCTTTCCGACACGCCGCCATTCACGAGCTACACCGGATGGGAGCCCTAGTCCGATGGCGAAAGACCGGGCTTCCCGCCTCGGCTTTCGCGCGAACGGCGCGGGCGAAGCCCGCACGCGTCCGCCGGACGTCCGCCTTCGGCTCCCGGACGGTTCGCACATTCCCGTGCGAACTCTCGCCGTGATCGATTCATTGAGGAGACGGCGATGACACGAAAATTCTGGAACGACCTCGCACCCAGTCTGCTACTCGCCGGTGGCATCGTCGCCGGGCAGGCAGCCCAGGCAGCATGGTCCGACCTCGCGGGAACCTCGGTGCTGGCGTTTTCGGTGCTGGCCGCGGATGGACTCGCGGCGAAACTGCGCGGCATGTCGCCGCGTCCCTCGTTGCCGGCATGGATACTCGTCTGCGCATTCACGCTGGCCGGCGGGCTCGCGCTGTTGCGCGAGCCGGGACACACCGGATCGCTGATTCCCTTGCTTGGCCTGGGCGCATGGACAACGTTCTTCATGCCGGGCGGCGACCGACGCAAGCCGCGTGCTCTACCTGATCGGATATCAAAGGAACCTCCATGTTCGCGCTGCTGATGGGACTCAAGAGCGTTTCTCCCGCCGAACTGCAGCGTCTGCTGCAGGACCGGCACGTGACGGTCATCGACGTCAATTCGCGCCAGAGCTGGGAGAAGGCGCACATCCCCGGCGCGCTGCACTTCGATCCGGTCGCATGGAGCGAGGCGGACCTGCCCCCGGACAAACAGTCGAGCCTGGTGTTCTATTGCTCCAATCCGATGTGCCGCAAGGCACCGAGCGCTGCACGCCGCGCGAAGGTCATGGGCTACGCCAACGTGCGCGTACTGTCCTCAGGCATCACCGGATGGCTGGCCGCGAAGATGCCAGTGGAAGGTGGAGCGTGAATATGCGCCTGACAAACCAGCGAGTGCTCCCATGATCGAAGCCAGGAATCTGCACAAGGCCTTCGCGAGCAAGACCGGCAAGGTCGTCGCCGTGGACGACGTGAGTTTCGTCGCCAACAACGGCGAGATCACCGGTCTGCTCGGCCCCAACGGGGCAGGCAAGACGACCACGCTGCGCATGCTCTACACCCTGATGAGGCCCGAGCCGGGCAGCGTGAGCGTGGACGGTTTCGATTCGGTACGCGACGCCGAAGCGGTACGTCGCCGACTCGGTGTGCTGCCGGATGCTCGCGGCGTTTACAAGCGGCTGACCGCGCGCGAAAACATCGCCTACTTCGGTCGCCTGCACCAGATGCCCGAGAGCGAAATCGCCGCGCGCATCGCGTTGCTGTCGAAGGCCCTGGACATGGACGATTTCCTCGATCGCCAGACCGAAGGCTTCTCGCAGGGCCAGCGCACAAAGACCGCGATCGCGCGCGCACTGGTGCACGATCCGATGAACGTGATCCTCGACGAGCCGACCAATGGGCTCGACGTGATGACGACACGCGGCCTGCGCGATTTCCTGCGCCAGCTGCGTGCTGAAGGACGCTGCGTCATCTTCTCGAGCCACATCATGCAGGAGGTCGCGGCGCTGTGCGATCGCATCGTGGTGATCGCGAAGGGTCGCGTGGTCGCGCAAGGAAGCGCCGACGAACTGCGCGCACAGACCGGCGAAGGCGATCTCGAAAACGCCTTCGTCAAGGCGATCGGCTCGGACGAGGGACTGCACCCATGAACCACAACGCGATCGCCGCCATGATCACGGTGATGCTCAAGGAACTGCGCGACCTGTTCCGCGACAAGCGCACGATCCGCATCGCCCTGCTGATGGCGTTCTTCAACCCCCTGCTGATGCTGGGTCTCATCTCGATGACGGAAAAAAGGGTGAGCAGCCAGCTCGAGAAGCCGCTGGAACTGCCGGTGGTCGGAGCGCAATACGCACCCAACCTCGTCGCGTGGCTGAGCGGCCAGAACGTCGACGTCTTGCCCGCGCCCGTCGATGCCGACGCGACGATCCGCAACCAGGATCGCGATGTGATCCTGTCGATCGGCAAGGATTATCCGAAGGACTGGCACGACGGCATGCCGGCGAAGGTGGAGATCGTCCACGACTCCTCGCGGCAGGATGCGCAGATCCCGGTGGAACGCGTGGAAAACCTGCTGCAGGCCTACAGTCAGACGATGGGCTCGCTGCGTCTGGTCGCGCGTGGCGTGAGTCCGGCCGTGGTATCGCCGTTGCGCGTCGCGCACCGCGATCTGGCGACGCCGGAAAGCAAGCGCGGCCTCGCGCTTTCGTTCCTGCCGTACCTGCTGATCCTGAGCGGTTTCCTCGGCGGCGCGAACCTGGTGATCGATGCGACCGCCGGCGAGCGTGAGCGGCAATCGCTCGAACCCCTGCTCGCGACGCCTTCGACGCGCTCGGCGATCATGAGCGGCAAGATCGCTGCGGCGTGCCTGTTCGGCATGCTGATCCTCGTGCTGACCCTGGTGTTATACAAGCTGGCCTTCACCTACGGTCCCAGCACCGGGCTGAAGTTCGATGTGTCGCTGTTGACCATGTCGAAGCTGCTGCTGGTATTGGCGCCGGTCGTGCTGCTCGGCACCACTCTGCTGACCCTGATCGCGGCCTCCGCCAAGAGCGTCAAGGAAGCGCAGGGCTACATGAACATACTGGTGATGCTGCCGCTGATTCCCACGCTGATCCTGCTGGTCAATCCGATCAAGACCCAGATCTGGCAGTTCGCGGTGCCATTCCTGTCGCAGAACCAGCTGATCATGAAGCTGCTGCGCATGGAGGTGGTGACTCCGGCCGAATGGAGCATCTACCTTTTGTCCGGCTTCGGGCTTGGCCTGCTGCTGTGGGCTGTCGCCGCACAGCTCTACCATCGCGAGAGGCTTGCCATCTCGGCCTGAGGTCGCCTGCGTGGACGATCTGCACCATGTCGGAAACGACGAAGCCGGCATTCGCCGGCTTCGTGCGTCTGGCTGGGGTGTCGCCGTCTTCGATCAGTTGCCCGGATTGAACGCGAACGTGCGTCGACCCGTGACCGCTTCGCCTGGCGCCTCGAACTTCCACTTGCGGATCGCTTCAAGCGCGGCCGCATCGAACACCCTGCGCGGGTTGCTGCTGACGATGGTCGCCCCGCTCACGCTGCCATCCGGATTGACAGTGAAGGACACCGTGACTTCGCCGGAAACGCCATCGCGCAAGGCCTCAGGCGGATAGTTCGGCTGCGCGCTGCTAACCACTGCCGGCAAGCTACCCGGCGCTCGCGCTGGCTTCGGCGGCGGCGCTTCGGGCTGCGCCGGCGAAGCTTCCGTCTCGGTCGTCTGGGCAGGCTGCGGCTGCGTCACGTGCGTCGGCGCGGGACGCGGTGCGGGCTGTGTCGCCTGGGCCGGCGCGCTTGGCGGCGGCGCGGTCGTTGACGCGGCCTGCTGCTTCGCCGCAGCCGCAGCGGCTGCAGCCTTGTCCGCTTCCGTCTTCTTC
>DATHOV010000035.1:0-2142 GCA_035484515.1 Lysobacteraceae bacterium | reverse complement strand
AGGCCGCCGGTGATCGCAATGCGCATGATTGGGCTTCCCTTTTCCGTCGTCCCATCGTTCAGTATGCCCGCGATCGCGCCGGTGGAGCGATGGCGAAATTTGCGGCTTGGCGCGCCCGAGGTGCCGTAAAACCGAGCAGGGCGCGCCCGCCTACGAAACCGTTGCGCGCCGAACGGCGCATGGTACGTGCCTTGCTTCGTGACGTGGCAGGCTGGTGCGTCATAGCATCAGCCATTCCGAGCGAAGGGCGCTGAATGGACGAGACGAGCGTGGCTACCGCGGTCTCCGGCGACGATACCGTGCCGATCGTGCGCCTGGAGCACGTGTGGAAATCCTTCGGCCGGCTGGAGGTGCTGACCGATATCTCCCTTTCGGTACCGAAAGGCGAGGTGGTGTGCATCATCGGCCCCTCCGGCGCCGGCAAGTCCACGCTGCTGCGCTGCGTCAACCACCTGGAGGCGATCAACGACGGCACCATCTATTTCGAGGGCAAGCCGGTCTACCGCTACACCGTGAACGGCAAGGTCCACATCGATCCGGAGCGCCAGGTCGAGGCGGTGCGAGCGCAGATCGGCATGGTGTTCCAGTCGTTCAACCTGTTTCCGCACCTGACCGCGCTGGGCAACGTGATCGAGGCGCCGGTGCACGTGTTGCGCGAGCCAGCGGCCAAGGCGCAGGCGCGTGGCCTGGCACTGCTCGGCAAGGTCGGGCTGCTGGACAAGGCCGATGCCTATCCGCACCAGATGAGCGGAGGTCAGCAGCAGCGCGTCGCGATCGCGCGTGCGCTGGCGATGAACCCCAAGCTGATGCTGTTCGACGAGGCCACGTCGGCGCTGGGCCCGGAGCTGGTGGGCGACGTGCTGCGCGTGATGCGGCAACTGGCGAGTGAGGGGATGACCATGATTGTGGTCACCCACGAGATGGACTTCGCGCGCGATGTCGCTGACCGCGTCGTGTTCATGGATTCCGGCAACATCGTCGAAGAAGGTCCGCCCGCCACGGTGTTCACCAACCCGCGCAGCCCGCGGACGCGGCAATTCCTGCAATCAATCTTGAACAGGAATGGGCGCTCCGACGCATCGGCGGATGCAAGCGCCGTCACAGCGTAAAGACACAAGAGGGGCCAACACGTCATGACCGACAAACTCGTCACGAATCCACTTGGCCGACGCGGCCTGATACGCACGGGCGCGATCGGCGGTGCCGCGACGCTGCTTGCGGCGGGTGGCCCGGGTAATGTTGCCGCAGCACCGCCGACAGTGGACGACAAAGGCTATCCCGACTTCTCGCTGATCAAGATCAACGGCGGCGATGACTCGTTTGCCAAGATCCAGCAGAAGGGGCTGGTGGTCGGTACCTCGAACGACTGGCCGTATTCGTTCCTCGACCCGAAGACCAATGAATGGACCGGCCTGGACGGCGACGTTCTGCATTATGTCGCGAAGATGCTGAAGATCGACAAGATCACCGTGCAGACGGTGACGTTCGACGGTTTGATCCCTGGTCTGCTGGACGGGCGGTTCGACATCGTGGGCGACTCGATCCACTACACAAAGAACCGATCGAAGGTGGTGAACTTCTGCTGGGGAACCTATTACTACGCGGAAGCGCTTGTGGTCCCCAAGGGCAATCCGCATAACCTACGCCAACTCGCCGACCTGAAGGGCTACACAGTGGGGACCCTGCTCGGAACAAACTATGCCGAATGGGTGCAGGCGATACCGGGTGTGAAGTTCCAGGGCTACAAGGACTGGGCGCAGATCATCCCGGAGCTCGCGATCGGCCGTACCGACGCCGCGCTGTTTGATCAGCCGGTGGTCGCCGCGCAGATGAAGGATCATCCCGAATGGAAGGTCGAGATGGTCGAGGACTACGATCCGCACACCTTCAAGAACCCGGTCGGCTACAGCAGCTATGCGTTCCGCCAGGGTGACATCGAATGGGTGACAGCGGTCTCGTCCGCGATCCAATGGATGCAATACAATGGGAAGATGAAGGAAATCCTGTCGAAGTGGGGGCTGACCGGCTACAATAACTAGGAGCCGGAAAGCGCGGCGCGCGGCAGAACCGATGATCTTCTCACTCGACGACATGATCGGCTTCCTTCCGTCGCTGCTGCAGGGGGCGATGCTCACCATTGCG
>DATHOV010000034.1:0-2930 GCA_035484515.1 Lysobacteraceae bacterium | reverse complement strand
GCGAGGTAGACCTTGCCCGGTTCCGGCGTCGCGCCCCGCGTTGCCAGCGAAACCGGCAGACGGCATTGACCGCCGAGCCATTCGGCGAGGCCGTCGCTGAACTCGCCTTCGATGTGCTGGACGATCAGGACGCTGGCCTCGAAGTCCGCTGGCAGCCCGGCAAGCACCCTGGCCACGGCGAGAGGACCGCCCGTGGATGCGCCAATGGCAAGGATCGGCGGCTGCTTTTCCACCGGCAACGAGGTCGCCCGCGGCTTGCGTTCCGGCGATCCCGCCACCGAACCGACCAGCTTCTCCATCCGCGACAGCAGGCGCTGTGCGCCGATGAGCTCGCCGTCATCGTCGATCGAGGGCGGTTCGATCAGGCCGAGCGCGCCATGCCCCATCGCTTCGTAGGCGCCGGCCACGGCACTGGTCGACGCCATCGCGATCACCGGCGCGCCGCAACGCAGCAGTTCCGGGAGTTGCTCCGCCTTGTCGCCGAGCAGTTCGAGCTCGACCAGCAGCAGCTGCGGCGACTGTTTGCGGCATTCCTTCTTCAACGCATCCAGATCGCCGGTCTGCGCCATCAGGTCGAAGCGACCACGCACGAGACTGCGGCGCAGCGCCTCGCGCACCACGCGATCGCGATGAGCCACGATCAGCTTCATTCCTTCACCTCGGCATCGCCGATCAGGCCGTGCACGACATCGACGAAGCCGTGTTCCTGGAAATCGCTCTTGGTGAGGTAGGCGTCGGCGCGCACTTCCATGCCGCGCGCGCGATCCTCGGGGCGGTCGCGATAGGAAACGATCACCACCGGCAGGCTGCGCAGCTTCGGGTCCTGCTTGATCGAGCGGGTCAGTTCGATGCCGTCCATGCGCGGCATGTCGACGTCGGTGATCACCAGATCGCAGGGCCAGTCGCGCAGCTTCGACCAGGCGTCCATGCCGTCGACGGACACCTCGACGTCGTAGCCGCGCGCACTGAGCAATTGCCGCTCCAGTTCGCGCACCGAGATCGAATCGTCGACGACTAGCACCCGGCGGCGGTGCTGCACCGCTCCGGCGCCATCGCTCTCGCGCAGGCGTGCCAGGTGGCGTTGGCGATCGAGCGCGCCGTGCATCAGGTCCTCGACATCGAGCATGACCACCGGAGCGCCGTCCGGCAGCAACGCGAGCGCTGCCAGGTCGGTGACGCGACCCAGCCGGGAATCGAGCGGCCGCGTTGCCAGGTCGAACTCGCCGAGCACCGCATCGACCACGAAGCCGGCGCGCCGGCCTTCCTGGCTGACCACGACGACGTCGATCTGCTCGCCGCGAACGCGCGAATCGCCCAGGTCCAGTTGTTCCGCCAGAGGTACCAGGCCAATGTTCTGCCCGTCGATGGACAGGTACTGCATGCCCTGACGCGCCTGGACCTCGGTGCGCTCGGCACGCACCAGGCGCTCGATGCGCAGCAACGGGAACGCGTAGGCTTCGCCGGCGACGCTTACCACCACCGCACGCGTTACCGCACGCGAGATCGGCACGAGCAGGGAAAAACGGGTGCTCGCGCCGCGCGTCGAATACACCCGCACGCTGCCGTCGAGTTCCTTGAGCATCTGCCGGACGACGTCCAGCCCGACGCCGCGGCCGCTGATCTCGCTGACCGCCTCGCGGGTCGAAAAGCCTGCGCCGAACAACACCTCGCCGAGCGCTTCCTCGTCGAGTTCGGCGGCATCGGCCGCGGTCATGCGGCCGTCGCTCACGACCCTGGCGCGGATGCGATCGAAATCGATGCCGGCGCCGTCGTCGGAAACGTCGATGGCGAGCATGCCCGCCCGGTACGCCACGCCGATGCGGATGCTTCCTTCCTCCGGCTTGCCGGCAGTGCGCCGTTGCTCCGGCGTCTCGATGCCGTGGTCGACCGCATTGCGCAGCAGATGGGTGAGCGGGGCATCGAGACGTTCGAGCACGTCGCGATCGACGGTCGCCTGCGTGCCTTCGAGCAGCGCACGCACCCGTTTACCCAATTGCCTGCCGATGTCGCGGACCATGCGCGGATAGCCGGCGGCGATGTCGCTGAAGGGACGCAAGCGCGTCATCGTCGCGTGGTGGTACAGGCGTTCGTTGAGATCGAACGATTCGCGCTGGTAGGCGCCGAATTCTTCCAGCCAGGTGTTGACGTCGTGGCGCGACTCGGAAAGCTCGTGGCGGATGTGCGCGAGCTGCGCGCCGATGCCGCTCTTGCTGCTGGGCGCGCCGAGCTGGTGATGCAGGTCGTCCAGCAGGCGCGAGACCTGGCCCAGCTCGCGGCGCAGGCGTTGCTGGCGTTCGCCGAAAGGCTTGAGCCGGCGATTCTCCACCATGCCGGTTCCGGCGAGTGCGATCAGCCTGCCGACGTGGCTGGCGCGCACGCGCAGGATCGGATCCGCTTCCTCGATGTTGATGTAGGTGGACGGGTCTGCCGCCGGCGCGGGAGCAGCGACCGCATCCTTCGCCTCGGGCACGTAGGTGCGCAACCTGCTGCGCAACTCGTTGGCGGCGGCGACCGAAGCCGCGGAGCGGTCGTGGCCCAGTGCGCGCATCTGGTCGACCGTGCGCAGGGCCAGGTCCACGAGCGCCACGTCGATCGGTGGCGGACTCTTCTGCGCCGCGCTCATGCGGTCTTCCAGAGCATGCGCGAGCGAGACCGCGGTGTCGTTGCGCACGGCGCGGGCGGCGCCCTTGATCGAATGAGCGGCGCGCATGAGCGGTGCGATCAGCTCCAGCCGCTCGGGCTGCTGTTCGAGTTGCAGCAGCATGCGATCCATCACCGCGCATTTTTCCTCGACCTCGGTGGCGAACAGCGCGAGCAGGCGCGGATCGCCGGTTTCGTCGGCGACGGCGGCGGGCTCGGGCGTGCTGTCGAGGATCGAGCGCAGACGCTCGAAGCCTTTTGCGAGCGAGGCCGCATCGAGATCGGCAAGG
>DATHOV010000033.1:0-5001 GCA_035484515.1 Lysobacteraceae bacterium | reverse complement strand
TACGACCACGGAATCGCGATCGGAAAGACGACCCACCCGAACAGGCAGGCCTTGACCGTCTTCCATGTGTCCGCATCGATCTGGTGCGCGGTCCACAGCGGGTACGCAAACGCGATCAACCAGATCGACTTCCAGCACAGTTCGAACAACATCACCGGCAGCATCTGCAGCGGATAGCGTAATCCCAGCAGGACGAAAGGCAGCATCGCCGCCAGCAGGCTGCGGGCGACGCCGCGCATCAAGTCCAGTTGCGGGTGATGGACGATACCCGGCCAGATCTGGGTTGCGAGGAACACCGAGATCATCAGGTACGTGCAGCGCATCACGTACAGGCGCAATGTCGAGACTTCGGTCATGTCGGGTCCTCGGCGAATGGGTTTGCGGTTCGAATCGACTGCGGTTGCAGCGAATGGCCACTATGGCTGCGGCCCGTCGTTGCCATGCAGTGTGGGCAGCGAATGTCTGCGCTGGAATCCGCATCCGACCGACGACGCCGGCGTGCGCCCGGGCCACGCCAGGAAGCGACAAGCTGCGGCAGCACGGCGAGTCTGCTCGTTGCACGAATGACGGCAAGTCGCATGCCGCACGATCGACCGCAGTCCGTCCGCTCACAGCGTCTTTCGTCCGCACGAGTTCGTGACCGATCGCAATCCGATGGCCGGTCCGATTTCGTGCAGCCACAGTCCCGATCCAAGAAGCCCTGTCGCCGGACTGCGAGCGCCCGCATGAACGCTGTCGCATTGAGCAACCGTTTCGACCTCGATTCCATCGCTTCCACGGCCATGAAGGCGGCCGCTCGATTCTGGTTCGTCGTGGTCGTCATCGGCCAGTGGGTGTTCGCGTTTGCCGTCGCGTCCTTCTATGGGCTGACCGCGCTGCGCGGCGATTACCATCGATGGGGCAAGTTCATCTCGCACGGCCATGTTCCCGGCGACATCGCAGGCAATTTCGCGGTCGACATGCATCTGCTCTCGGCAGTGATGATCATGAGCGCGGGAGCGTTGCAGCTGGTTCCGCAAGTCCGCAGCCGTTTCCCGACCTTCCATCGCTGGAGCGGCCGCATCTACATGCTCACCGCTGTCGCCCTCAGCGCGGCGGGGCTGTACATGACATGGGTACGCGGAAGTGTAGGCGACGTGTCCCAGGCTCTGGGTTCGACGCTCAACGCCGTCTTGATCTGGCTGTGCGCCGCGATGGCATTGCGCCATGCGATGGCCCGCGATTTCAGGAAACATCGTCGCTGGGCGTTGCGACTGTTCCTCGTGGTCAGCGCATCGTGGCTCTACAGGATCGCCTTCTTCCTGACCCTGCTCATTTTCAAGCGCCCGATCGGATTCGATCCGGCGACGTTCACCGGTCCGCTTCCCACGATCATGGCGTACGCGCAGTACCTGTTTCCGCTCGCCATCCTCGAGATCTACCTGCGCGTGCAGGAGCGTGGTAGTGCGCCCGTGCGGATCGCGACGGCTGGCCTGTTGTCCGTCCTGACGTTGGCGATGATCGCCGGATTGTTCGCCGTCAGCCTGATGGTGTGGGTGCCCGACGTGAAAGCCGGCTTCGACTCCGGCGCATCGATCGTCGAAACGCACTTGCACATGGCCGCCATTGCGCGGCACGGCATCGACCAGGCGTTCGGACCTGCCACTGCTTGAAGATCGCCGCGCCTGCCGATTGGATCGGACGCCGTCTCGCCATCACCTGGGATCGATTTCGATGCTTTCCTTCTTTCCGCTTTGGGAGACGGAGATCATGATGCCGATACCGACCGCGATGACGACGCCGATCACGATCCATGTCGTGTCGATGCTGGCCAGGATGCCGAGTTTCCAGAGTGCGGCAAGGATGCCGCCGATCAGGATGAGGAAACCCACCAGGTACATGCTCGCCCATTTCATGATCGACCTCCTGTCTGATGAGACGCTGCCATTCCATCGCGCGTCGCAGGTGATCGTAGTCCCGCACGGATGAACGGCGACCCATGCCTGGGACGATGCGATGGGGCTTGGCGGACGTTCTTGGATTTCGATACCGTCTTTGCTGCATTGCATCGCCACGTACGCCGCCCCGGTCCCCTGAAAGAAGGGCCAGAGGGATCAGCTGATTGAAGCGGACAATCGCTTCGACCCCCTTGCGATTCGAGAACGGGACCCGTGACGGTCCTTGACACGCGCTCTCGCGAGTTCACCATGCAGTGAAGCAATGGCATGGAGTGGGGTCTGTGAAGACTAGGCATTGGGCGGTCCGGCTCGGAGCGGTAGGCATGGTTTGCGCGATCGGTTCGGCCGGTGCCGCGGACGCAAACTCGCTCTATCCGGTCATGGCGCCCATCGGGAAATACCGGATGGCGAGCGCGACCGAGGAGGTCGCAATGGCGCGAAGTGCGGCGCCGGCTTCGATCTCCGCCGATGCCGACGTCATGACGCTCGGTGAACACGGCTACGAATCGGCCGCGAAGGGCAAGAATGGCTTCGTCTGCATGGTCTGGCGATCCTGGGCTGCGAGCTTCGGCGATCCGGAGTTCTGGAATCCGAAGATTCGCGGTCCGATATGCCTCAACCCTGCTGCCGTCCGCAGCGTACTTCCTGGGTATCTCGAAAGAACGAAGTGGGTGCTCGCCGGAGTCTCGAGGTCCGACATGCTGGATCGCACGAAAGCTGCGATCACGGCAAAAACCTATGTATTGCCGGAACCGGTGGCGATGTCCTACATGATGTCGAAGCAGCAATACGTTTCCGACTCGGGCGGCCCGGGCGGCGGCCACTGGCATCCGCACCTGATGTTCTTCGTTGCGCACACGGACGCTGCCGCATGGGGGGCGGATCTCAAGAACTCTCCAATCTTCTCCGCGCAAGGCGATCCGGAGCCGGTCACGACATTTTTCGTTCCGGTGTCCAAGTGGTCTGACGGGACATCGGCGGTCATGGAGATGCATTGAGGAAGGCCTACAATTTTTCTGACGGTCTGAAGACGCACATCGCGATTTCACTTCACGCCCCCACCCGCACCGCCTCCATCCACTCGACGATCACCGGATCGGCCGGTTTCGGCTTGCCGAAGTAATACCCCTGCGCGAAATCGCAGTCGATCGAGCGCAGGTAGGCGACGATCTTTTCGTCCTCCACGCCTTCGGCCACCACCACCAGCTGCAGCTCGTGCGCCAGGCGCACGATCGAGTTGACGATCTTCTGGCTGTGCGGGCTGGTCGCCACGTCGCTCACGAAGCTGCGATCGATCTTCATCTCGTCCACCGGCAGCAGCTTGAGATGACCCATCGACGAGAAGCCGGTGCCGAAATCGTCGATCGAGATGGCCACCCCGAGCTTCTTGATCTCGCGCAACTGCTCGGCGGTGTCCTCGACGTTTTCCATCATCGTGCTTTCGGTGATCTCCAGCTTCAGGCAGTGCGCGGGAACCGAATGGCGCGCCAGCGCTTCGCGCAGGGTGGAGATCAGCGTGCCGCTGCGCAGCTGCCGCATCGAGACATTGACCGCCACCTTGATGTCGCGGCGCTTCCAGACCGCCAGTTGCCGGCACACCTCGCGGATCATGAAATCGCCGATCTCCACGATCAGCCCGGACTCCTCGGCGATCGGAATGAACTGGTCGGGGAAGATCATCCGCTGGCCCGGCGGCTGCCAGCGGATCAGCGCTTCGAAACCGGCGATGCGATTGCTGCGCAGGTCGATCAGCGGCTGGTACCACGGCACGAATTCGCCGGCATCGAGCGCGTTGCGGATCCTGCCTTCGATGCTGAGCCGCTCGCGCGCCGACTCGATCATCCCCGGCACGTAGCGGTGCTGCCGGTTGCCGCCCTCGCGTTTGGCGGCATGCATGGCGATGTTGGCGTAACCGAGCAGGTCGCTGGGCGTGTCGGCGTCGTTGCGATGGAAGGCCACCCCGATGCTCGCGGTCACGCTCAACGGCGGATCGTGATGCACGTGCGGCTCGCCGACCGCAGCGGCGATCCGGACGCCGAGCGCGTCGAGCCAGGCGTTCTCGTCGACGCCTTGCGGCTGGATCGAAATCAAGGCGAATTCGTCGCTGCCGGCGCGGGACAGATAATCGTCGTCGGCCGTCGCCTTCTGCAACTGTTCGGCCGTGACCTTGAGCACCAGGTCGCCGAGGTTGTGGCCGACGGTGTCGTTGATGCGCTGGAAGCGGTCGAGGTTGATCAGCAGCAGGGCCATCTGGCGTTGCTGCGAACGCGCGAAGCGCATGTAGCGTCCGAGCGCATCGAGCAGCGAGGTGCGGTTCGGCAACTGGGTGAGGTTGTCGAACTGCGCGTAGCGCAAGGCCATCTGGTGGTTGGCTTCGGCGAGCGAATGCGCACTGGCCAGACTCTCGCTGAAGTCGCGTTCGCGGCGCAGCCGGTTGCGATGCATGCGGTCGTAGAGCAGCAGGGCGCCCACGGCGAACACGGTGTAGAACAGGTACGCCAGCGACGATCGCCACCACGGTGGCCGCACGACGATATCCAGATGGGCGGGCATGGTGCTCCAGACGCCGTCGTTGTTGCTGCCGAGCACCTCGAACCGGTAGTTGCCATCGCCCAGCCTGGCCACGCTCACGGTATGGCTGCTGGTCTCGGTCCATGCGTCCGAGTCGCCGATCAGGCGATAGCGAAAGCGGTTCTTCGCCGGTTGGTGGAAATCCATCGCCGCAAATGTCAAGGAAATCGTGTTCTCGTTCCAGGCGACGTCGAGTTGGTCGCGCGGCGTTTTCAGCACACCGGCCAGCGGTTTGCCTGCAACTTCCACATCGGTGATGCGAACTGGCGGCACGTAGTTGTTGTGCGGGATCTCGCTGGGCTTGAACCAGCTCACGCCGTTGACGCCGCCGAAGTAGAGGGTGCCGTCGGATGCGACGAGTTCGGCGCCGCCATTCATCTCGTCGGTGACCAGCCCATCATGGGAGTCGAAGTTCTGCACCGCGCCGCTGGCCGGATCCAGCCGGCTCAGGCCGTGATTCGTGCTCAACCACAGCTGGCCGGTGGCGCGATCG
>DATHOV010000032.1:0-2496 GCA_035484515.1 Lysobacteraceae bacterium | reverse complement strand
CCCGCACCCGGACGGCAGCGTCTGCGGCGTGCGCCCGGCGCTGGAACCAGCGGCGGCGCTAAAGCTCGATTGCGGAGGAGGGCTCGGCGCGGCGACGCATGTGACCGGGGCGTTCGCGTTCGCGGCGGTGGGGCGGACGCTGGAGCTGCTGTTGAAGCCAGCCGCGCAGCAAGCGAGCCGATGATTCGGGTTGTGCCTTTGGCACAGTCCGTCTGCATGTTCCCGAATGCGCTCTTGCGAGAACCCCTCAAGGCAGGCGGGCGCACGGTTTAACAACCAAGGGCCCATACTGGGCGCCTTTGCAGTTGGCATCGCCCATTGAGCGATGGAATACGCGTCGCCGAACCGGCGTCGTCGGCGACGGGTATCTCCAGAACCGAGATCGAAGTCATCATGCGCGACAGTGACGAACGATTGCGGATGGCGACCGACAATGCCCGCGTGGGCCTGGTCATGGTCGACCGCGAACGTCGTTACACCTTCGCCAACGCCACCTACGCGCAGATCCTCGGCCTGCCCTCGCCGGACATCGTCGGCCAGCGCGTCGCCGACGTGCTGGCGCCACTGTACGAGCAGCAGATCCGACCGCGTCTGGACCGGGCATTCGCCGGCGAGCGCGTTGCCTACGTCCTGCACCGGTTGACGCCGGATGGCACGCGCCACTACGAGGTCAGGTACGAGCCGACCGAAGTCGACGGCCTGGTATCGGTGGTGGTGGTCGTGATCACCGACATCACCGATCTCAAGAACGCGGAAATGTCGTCGAGGATGCTCGCGGCGATCGTCGAGTCGTCCGACGACGCGATCATCGGCAAGACCCTGGACGGCACGATCACCAGTTGGAATGCCGGCGCGGAAAGGGTATTCGGATACTCGCGGGCCGAGGCGGTCGGCCATTCGATGCTGATGCTTTTTCCGCAGGACCGCTATGACGAGGAGCCACGGATCATCGCCCAGATCGCGCGCGGCGAGAGCATCGACCATTTCGAAACGGTACGGGTCAGGAAGGACGGCGAACGCATCCACGTTTCGGCGACGATTTCACCGATCCGGGACGAAACCGGCCGGATCGTCGGCGCCTCGAAAATCGCGCGCGACATCACGGGGCGCAAGCAGGCGGCGCTGGAGTTGCTGGAAAGCGAGCGCCGCTTCAGTGCGATGCTGGCCAATGTGGAACTGGCCTCGGTGATGCTCGACCGCCAGGCGCGGATCACGTTCTGCAACGACTACCTGCTCCAGCTGACCGGCTGGCGGCGCGAAGAAGTGCTGGGGCGGAACTGGTTCGAGCTTTTCATCCCGTCCCAATACGGCGACGGGAGCGATTTCTTCGCAGCGCTGCTCGACAACACGACCGAGACGTGGCATCGCGAAAACGAGATCCTCACGCGTTCCGGCGAGCCCCGGCAGATGCGCTGGCACAGCGTCTTGCTGCACTCGACCGATGGCAAGGTGATCGGATCGGCAAGCCTCGGCGAAGACATCACCGAGCGCAAGCTGGCCGAGACGAAGATCAGGCGCCTGAACCGGGTGTACGCCGTGCTCAGCCAGATCAACACGCTGATCGTGCGCGTGCGAGACCGAGACGAGCTCTTCCGAGAGGCCTGCCGGATCGCGGTCGAGACGGGAGGCTTCTACATGGCCTTCGTCGGCGTCCTGGACCGCGAAACGAGCCGGATCGTCCCGGTTGCAACCGCCGGCGATGACGAAGCGCTGGTGGAGCTCGTCAGGCAGGTACTGTCCTCGGTCGAGGAAGCCTCGAAGACCTTGATCGCCAGTTCCGTCAGGGAGAAGACTGTCGCCATCTCCAACGACGTGCAGCACGACTCCAGAGTCTTGCTCGCACGGCAATACGCGCAATCCGGAGTTCTGTCGATGGCCGCGTTGCCACTGGTCGTCGCGGACGATGCGGTCGGAGTGCTCGTCCTGTACTCGAGCGAGACCGGGTTCTTCCATGAGGAAGAGGTGCAGTTGCTGAAAGAACTTGCCGGGGATGTGGCGTTCGCCATCGATCACATCGAGAAGAGCGAAAGGCTCGACTACCTTGCCTACTACGACCCGCTGACCGGACTGGCCAACCGCAGCCTGTTCCTTGAGCGGCTCGCCCAGCACATGCGCAGCGCGGCGACCGACGCGCACCGCCTGGCGGTGTTGTTGCTCGACCTGGAGCGGTTCAAGAACATCAACGACAACCTCGGCCAGCTCGCCGGCGACGATCTCCTGAAGCAGGTCGCGAGGTGGCTCGAGCGCAACGCCGGCGACACGACCCTGCTCGCCCGCGTGGGTGCGGACCAGTACGCCGTGGTGCTGCCGGAAGTGGCGGCGGACGGTGATGTCGCCAGCTACCTGCAGACGATGTTGAGCGCCCTGCTCGAGCAACCGTTCCGGCTGAACGAGGCGGTGTTCCGGATTGCCGCGAAGGCGGGTATCGCCGTGTTCCCGAACGACGGTGACGATGCCGATGCGCTTTACAAACACACCGAGGCCGCGCTCAAGCAG
>DATHOV010000031.1:0-9829 GCA_035484515.1 Lysobacteraceae bacterium | reverse complement strand
CGGCTTCTCGATCGCGCTGATCGTCGGCATCATCGTCGGCACGCTGTCGTCGATCTTCTTTGCCTGCCCGATGCTCAACATCTTCGGCGTGAGCAAGCAGGACCTGATGCCCAAGCTGCGCGACGAAGCAGAGCTCGCGCGGCGCCCCTGAGCGCAGCGGATACCGGATGCGGCAGCCCGTGTATGGCGGCCGCCACCGCGAAGGCCGTCCAGCGTACGGATTGAGCGCTGTTCTCAGGCCGCACCCGTCCTTGCGTTGCGATCGGGATCTTCCGCGATCGTCGTGCGGTAGGCGTTTCGCCCGGCCGCCTTCGATTCGTACAGTGCGACATCGGCCATGCGCAGCAGCTTGTCGCGACTGGCCACCTGATCGCGGCAGAACGCGATGCCGATGCTGACGGTCACCCGCAATTCGTGGCCATCGATGAGCATCGGCGGAGACAACGCGGCGATCGTCTTGCGGGCGATCGCCTCGGGCGCTTCGGGCGAATCGGCATCCTCGACGATCACCACGAATTCGTCGCCGCCGAGCCGGGCCGCGAAATCGCTCACCCGCAGGCAACCCTTCAGGCGCTGCGCGAATTCCTCCAGCACGCGGTCGCCGATCGCGTGGCCGAGGCTATCGTTGATGTCCTTGAAATAGTCGATATCCATGTACAGCAGGGCGATCGGCCGATCGCTGCGGCGGTGCCGCGCGAGTGCCACCTCCGCACTCTCGTTGAAGTGGAAGCGGTTCGCGAGTCCGGTCAGTCCGTCGTAGCGGGCGAGCAGGCTCAGCTCGCGTTCGGTGCGTTTGAGCTGCGAGATGTCCGACGACATCACGTACAGGCCCGCGACCTTGCCGTCGGGATCGACCTCGGGCACGTAGGTCGACTGGTAGTAGCAGAGCTGTCCGCCGAAATCGCGCTCGATCTCGAAGGAGACGGTTTCGCCGGCGAATGCGCGATCGAGTTGCGGCTTGATCTCCGCGTAGATCTTCTCGCCGACCACCTCGCGTATCGTCCTGCCGATGATCTGGGCCGGACCGAATCCCATGCCGGAGTACGTGGGCGCATTGGCGAAGGTGTAGATCTCGTCGAGGTCGACGTGCAGCACGAATGCCGGCAGGTTGTCGGTGATCGCGTGCAGGCGGCGCTGGTTCTCGGCGAGCGCGTGCTCGGCTTCGACACGATGGGTAACGTCGCGGCCGGAGTAGATGATCTCCGCCGTGCCGTCGGTCTGCAGGCTCGGCACGAGTCGCGCCTGCGCCTCGATCCAGACGTAGTATCCGAGACGATGGCGGGCGCGCCAGATGAAGGTCGCCTCGCCGCCGGTAGCGAACAGCGACCGGATCGCCTGCTTCAGCGAGTCCGCGTCGTCCGGATGCACCAGCTCCAGGCGCGGCCCGGCAAGTTCCTCGAGCTCCCAACCGAGCATGTCCCTTGCCGAGGGCGAGACATAAAGGCATCTGCCGTCCGCGGCGAGGCGAACCACCAGATCGCGCGAATAGTCGGCGAGCGTGCGGTAACGGTGTTCGCTCTCGCGCAGGCTGCGCGCGAGGAAGCCGCGCTCGGTCAGCGCGATCGCGACCGGCAGCACCAACATGCAGGTGCTTGCGATGAACACCTGCAGCAGCAGGATGCGCTCGGTCGGGCTGGCGTTCGGGATCAGCAGAAAGGGACCGTGGCCCGTCAGCGTTTCGGTGACGGCGCAGACAGTGGCCAGGGTCACGCCGAAGACCACGCCCGAGAAGCGGTGTGCGAAAGCGCCGAACAGGAGCGGCGGATAGACGAGGAACAGCAACGGATAGCGCGATTGCGCGAATACCACGAAGCAGGTGAGCGCAGTGAGGACCATCCAGAGCACGAGTGCGATACGGTGGCCTGGCCTGCCCAGCAGCCGCACTCCCTGCGCCCGCGCGGTGACGGTCAGCGTCGCGAAGATCACCATGCCGAACGAATGCGACACGAACCATGCCACGAACATCGGGGCGAACGGCGCGCCGTCGAAGCTGGTCTGGGCTGCCGTTGCGATCGCTCCGGACAGCGCGCAGGCGCCGATCGTGCTGGTGACGGCGACGCGCGCGACGCGCTTGACCTGCGCCGGCTGGGTGACGTCGCCTACGGTATGCACCAGCGCCGCCGCGACCAGCAGCGCATCGAGCGTACTCGCGATCCCGCGACCCAGGATCAGGTACCACGCATCGCCGGTCAGGAAACGGACGATCAGGTTGCCTGCCAGCCCGGCAAGCACATACGCGCGCCACGTGCCCCGCGGCGACGTGACCAGCACGCCGGTGAGCACGCCGCTTGCGATCCAGAGCGTCGAAAGACTGCCGGGGATGCGGGTCAGGATCGAGACCCAGCAGCTCAGGGCAACGACAGCACCCACGCCGATCGGCTTCGCGATCGAAGCGATCCTGCCGACAGCGTCGGCCGGCGCGGCTTTCACGGCGGGCTGGAGCGCTCCATGCCCGCATTATGCGACCGCCGGGGCATCCGGTAGCAAGCTTGACCGGGATCAGCCCGGTGGACTGGTCAACAGGGCGCAGTCGACGGCGATTTCCGGATCGTCAGACCTTCAGCGGAATTCCCTGGCGTAGCCGGTCGCGACGATCGCCTTCTGCAACTCATCGACGAGCTTGAGGTTGGCGGCGACGACCTGCACGCTGCCCTTGCCGCTCAGGTCGAGCAGGTGCTCGCTGCCACCGGCGAAGTCGCAGACGTGGCCGCCGGCCTCACGCACCAGCAGGATGCCGGCGGCGATGTCCCAGGCCTTCACCCCGGCCTCGAAGTAACCGTCCACGCGGCCGCAGGCGACGTAGGCGAGGTCGAGTGCGGCCGAACCGGCGCGACGGATGTCCTCGGCCTGTTCGAGCAGGACGCGTATGCATTCGAGTTGCGCAGGCGCGCGCGCGCGTTCGCGCGGCGCGAAGCCGGTCGCGAGCACCGCGCCCTCGAGCGTCGGTCGCGGCGCGCAGCGGATCTTGCGGTCGTTGAGCATCGCTCCGCCGCCGCGGCTGGCGGTGAACAGCTCGTTTCGCAGCGGATCGAACACCACGCCGTGCGTCGGGACGCCGTTTTCGACCAGCGCGATGGAGACGCAGAAATGCGGATTGCCGCGCAGGTAATTGCTGGTGCCGTCGATCGGATCGATCACCCAGATGCTGTTGGAGCGGCCCTTGGCCCCGCCTTCCTCGCCGAGAACGGCGTAGTCCGGATGCGCCCGCTTGAGTTCCTTGACGATCTCGGCCTCGGCCTGCGAATCGACTTCACTGGCGAAATCCTGGCGCGTCTTCTCGACCACGTTGAGACTGTCGAGCCGGTGGATATAGCGCAGCATGACGCTTCCAGCCTGGCGGGCGGCCTTGACCATGACGGTGACGGCAGGTTTCTGCATGCGCTTTGCGTCCAGATTTGCTATGAAAGAGCGGTGCCGGCACGAACCGGCGGCCGACAAGGTTACCAGCTTGCTCTCCATGACGACCAGAATCCGTGGTTCGCGGAACTACGCGCGGACAGCCTGCATGTGTCGGGTATGAGTACCGGATTCCTCGATCCCGGTTTGCGGATTGTTCTCGTCGGGACACAGCATCCCGGGAACATTGGTTCGGCCGCGCGCGCGATGAAGACGATGGGCCTGGGCGAACTGGCGCTGGTCGCGCCGCACAAGCCGCAGCATCCCGACGCGTTCGCGATGGCGGCCGGCGCCGACGACGTGCTGGCCGGTGCGCGCATCTGCGGATCGCTGGAGGAAGCCGTCGCCGATTGCGGCTTCGTCGCCGGTTGCACCGCACGCCTGCGCCAGGTGACGCTGCCCGAATTCGCGCCGCGCGACGCGGCACAACGACTGCTCGACGAAACCCGCCACGGCGCGGTCGCGCTGGTATTCGGACCCGAACGCACCGGCCTGACCAACGAGGACCTGCAACGCTGCCACGCCACCGTGCACATCCCGGCCAATCCCGGATACAGCTCGCTCAACCTCGCCGCCGCGGTCCAGGTGCTGTGCTACGAGCTGCGCCTGGCGATCCTCGCGCGCGCAGGCGAGGCCGGCGCTGCAGCGATCGGACCGGACGCGGAGCGCGGCGACCCGCCGGCGACCCAGGCGCAGATGGAAGCGTTCTTCGTCCACCTCGAGCAGACGCTGCACGCGATCGACTTCCACAAGGGCCGTTCCCCGACCACGGTAGTGCGTCGTTTGCGCGCCTTGTTCCTGCGCGCGCAGCCGGATGCGCGCGAACTGCGCATCCTGCGCGGCATCTTCGCGGATGCCGAGCGGATGGCGCGGCTGGCCGGCAGCGACGCATGAGCGTGCCGGGGCGGAACGTGGCTGCGCGAATTCTTTTCGATCGCGTTAGGATGCACCCTGCAACGACGCACGTCGCATGGACGGGGGCATAAGATGCGCTTCGGTCTGCAGGCACGCTTCATCGCCATCCTGCTGCTCGCGGGTGCGATCGCGCTCGGCGCGGTGTTCGTGCTGCACCGCCAGTTGGAGGCGCGCGATCGCGCGGTCGCCGAGGCCGTGCAGAACCTGATCGATCTCGGCGGCGTGCGTCAGGCCAACCAGGAGCAGATGCAGGGCGAGATCACCGCGCGCATCGAGGCTGCCGACCACAGCTACCGCGTCGACCTCTCGCTCACCGTGTTCGTGTTCGGCCTGCTGCTCGCGGGCGTGGCCTGGCTCGCCTGGCAGATGCTGGTGCGGCCGATTCTCGGTCTGGCCGAGATCGCGCAACGGATCGAGGCCGGCGACGAGGTCGCGCCGCTGGTGGATTCGCAGCGCGACGACGAGATCGGCGATCTCGCCTGTGCGTTCAACACGCTCAACGATGCACTGATCGCACTGCGCCAGCGCATGGACCACGACGCCGGCCTGATCGAGCGGGCGCCTCCTGCGCCGGTGCCGGACGCGCCGAGCACGACGATGGTGATGAAGCCGCCGGCCCCGAAGCCCGCCGCTGCACCATCGCCTGCACCACCGACGCCTGCGCCGAAACCCGCACCTCCGCCGCAGGACATCGAACGCCAGCGCCGCCTCGAGGACGACCTGCGCGAAGCCTGGCAACGCGGCGAGATGAGCGTGCTGTACCAGCCGATCCATTCCGTCGCCGACGGCAGCATGCGCGGCGCAGAAGCGCTGTTGCGCTGGCAGCACCGCATCGAAGGCGCGATCTCGCCGCACGAATTCATTCCGCTCGCCGAGCGCAGCGACCTCATCGTCGCGCTGGGTCGCCACGTGCTGGTGCAGGCCTGTTCCGATGCGGGCCTGTGGCCGGGCGACGGCACGCCCGAACACAGCCCTTTCATCTCGGTCAACGTGTCCGAACGGCAACTGCGCGATCAGCAGATGTTCGAGTACGTGGTCGAGGCCTTGCGCAAGTCGGGTCTGGCCGCATCGCGCCTGCACCTGGAGATGCAGGTCTCGGTGCTGCGCGACGGCGATCCAGCGATCGAGGCCATGCTCGAGCAATTGCGTGGCCTCGGCGTGCAGATCTGGCTCGACGCGACCGGCGCCGATGCGTCCGACCAGGAGCGCTGGATGAAGGCGCCGGTGAGCGGCGTGAAGGTCGGCCGCAGCCGTATCCAGGGCAAGACCGCGCAGGCGGCCGACATGGCGTCCACCGGCGCGATCGTCGCCACCGCGCGCGCATTGCGCATCGTCGCGGTGGTCGTGGGAGTCGAGGAGCTTTCCGAACTGAACGTGCTGAAGGAGCAGGGCGCCGACCTCGCCCAGGGCTACGTCCTGTGCAAGCCGGTCGGTACGGCGGAGATCGGGAGAAGGTTGCTGGCCTGAGCGCGCAAGCCGCGCTTCATGCCGCCGCACTCACGCAAGCGCTTCGTTCCAATCCTTGATCGTGTATCGGGCGACCGCGCCGCTGACGACGAATGGATCGTCCAGGACGAATTCCTCGGCGGCCTCGCGCGTCGTGAAAATCGCCAGGGCTCCCTCGGCCGGATTGGCGTACGGGCCTGCCATCAGCAGCACGCCGCGCGACTTGAACTCGATGAGCCTTGCGCGGTGCGCCGGGAAATTCGCCATGGCCTTCGGAAGTCCGTCGGCGGCCAGCTCATAGGAAACGAGGAACTTCATGGAGCCTCCCGTATCGCTTTCGGTCGAGGATCATCGGTCATGCCGGATCATGATGGCCACGGTCCGGTCGATGTTCAATCGTCGTCGTCTTCGTTGCCCTCGCCGAGGCTCGGCTTGGCGATCCGGGCGATCAGCAGCTTGTCCACGCGCGCGCCGTCGAGGTCGACGACTTCGATGCGCACGTTCTTCCAGACGAAGTATTCGCCCGCGTGCGGGATGCGGCCGAAGTGGGCGATGACCATGCCGGCGACGGTGTGGTAGTCCTGTTCCTCGTCTTCGGCCGTTGCGGTGATCGACAGCAGTTCGCGCAGGTCGTCCATCGCCAGGCCGCCGTCCACCAGCCACGAGCCGTCCTCGCGCTCGACGATCGGCATCTCGTCAGGATCGGAGGACTCGGCCGTTTGCAGGCGGCCGATCACCGCGCCCATCAGGTCCTCCAGCGTGACCAGGCCCTGGATCTCGCCGTATTCGTCGACCACCAGCGCCAGCGTCTGCTGTTCGTCGCGGAAGATCTCCAGCAGGCCGAGCGAGCGCGTGGATTCGGCGACGAACACCGGCGGCCGCAGTTCGGCGAACACGTCGATGTCCTTCTCGCCCATGCGGATCGCCAGCGTCTTCATCTCCAGCACGCCGATCACGTCGCTGTCGCTGCCGCGATACACCGGGTATTGCGAGTAGGACGTCTCCTTCATCACCGCCAGGTTTTCCTCGGCGCTCGCGGCCGCGTCGAGCCAGGCGATCTGCGTGCGCGGCGTCATCAGGCTGCCGGCCGAACGGTCGCCCAGACGCAGCACGCGATGCATCATGTTGCGCTCGTCTTCGTCGATCGCGCCCTGCTCGTGGCCTTCGGAAACGAGCAACCGGATTTCCTCGGTGCTGACCCGCTCGCCGTCGGTCTTGCGCAGTCCCATCAGGCGCAGCAGGGTGCGCGTGCAGAACGACAGCATCAGCACGCCGGGCTTGGCCGAGATCGCCAGCACGTGGATCGGATAGGCGACGTGGGTGGCGAGCTTCTCCGGGAACAGGGTGGCGATGCGCTTGGGCACCAGCTCGCCGATCACGCCATACAGGAACACCATCACCACGAAGCCGGTCACGAAACCGATACCGTGCGCCCACGGCGCAAGCAACGGCACGGCGCGTGCGATCGGCCCTTCGATCTGGGTGCCGATCGACTCGCCGCCGAAGTAGCCGGTCAGCAGGCCCAGCAGGGTGATCCACAACTGCACCGCGGACAGGAAGCCTTCCGGATGCTCGGCCAGATGCAGCGCCTTGGCCGCGCGCCGGCTGTGCTGCGCCATCTGCCTGAGACGGCTGCGGCGCGAGGTCATCACCGCCATTTCGGACATGGCGAAGAAGCCGTTGAACAGCACCAGCACGAAGACGATGAAGATGCGCGTCATGGCCTGATGCCGTGCGGGAAGTTCAGCGAGAGGTGCACCAGCACGCTGGCGACGAAACCGAGTGCGATCGCCCAGCTCCAGCGCAGGTGGCTGGTGAAGGTGTATTGCCCGCGCGCGGCGCCCATCAGGGCGATGCCGGCAGCCGAGCCGATCGACAGCAGGCTGCCACCGACCCCGCAGGTCAGGGTGATGAGCAGCCACTGCGCGTGGTCCATCGTCGGGTGCATCTGCAGGACCGCGGACATGATCGGGATATTGTCGATGATCGCCGAGGCCATGCCGAGGATCGTGTTCGCCGCGGTCGGCCCGAGGTGGTTGAACATCTGCCTGGAGGCGAGGTCGAGGTAGCCGAGCGTGGCCAGCCCGCCGACCGAGAGCAGCACGCCGTAGAAGAACAGCAGCGTGTCCCATTCGGCACGGGCGATGATGTGGAAGATGTCGTAACCGGACTGGTTCGGGTAGGCCTCGGGCTCCTCGTAGGAAGGTTCGCGCAGGCGGATCACCCAGGCCAGCAATTGCAACAGCGCAAGGCCGGCGAGCATACCGAACACCGGCGGCAGCTTCAGCACCTGCGTGGCGATCACGGTGACGGCTATCGTCAGTGCGAACAGGGTGCAGATTGCGGTGCCGCCGAACTTCAGCGCGGCTTTGTCATCCCCCGTAGCCGGCTTGCCATGCGGCAATGCGAAGCTCATCAGCGCCGCCGGGACCAGCCAGTTCGCAAGCGCCGGCATGAACAGCCGGAAGAAATCGAAGAAATCGGCATGGTGCGATTGCCACACCATCAGCGTGGTGATGTCGCCGAACGCCGACCACGCGCCGCCGGCGTTCGCAGCGACGACGAGGTTCACGCAGCACATCGCGACGAAGCGCGCATTGCCCGCGCCCATCGCCAGCACGACCGTCGACACGACCAGGGCCGTGGTCAGGTTGTTGAGCACGCTCGACAGCGCGAACGCCAGCAGCCCGCTGGCCCAGAACAGCGTTCGGTAGCTCCAGCCGCGCCGCACCAGCCAGGCGCGCAGCACCTCGAACACACCGCGCTCGACCATCGCGTCCACGTAGGTCATCGAGACGACCAGGAAGAAGAACAGTTCGGCGTAGTCGAGGAACATCCGCTCGAACGCGGAGGACACCAACGCGGATCTTTGCGGGTCCGCACGCACCGACCACGCGATCATGCCCCAGATCAGGGCCGCGGCGAGCATCACCGGCTTGGACTTGCGCACGTGGATGTGTTCCTCCAGCGCCACCAGCAGGCAGGACAGCGCGAACAACGCGACGACCGTCCAGCCGAGCGGGGTGCCGACCGCGGAAAGGTGAGCCGTGGCGGCTTCCTGCGCGGATGCAGCCATCGGCAGGCCGCAGATGATCGGCACGAGGATCCATCCCACGCGGAGACGGGTCTCCGTGGGCTTGATCGGCAGGGTCGCTCGGTCGGGCATCGGGCTGGGGCGAACGGGCATGCGGGGCCGCTCAGGATACGCGAGCGCCATCGCTGCAGTGGTCGAGGGCGTCCCACCCGCCCGGTGTGAGGCGTCGCGAAGAACCAGCCTGTGGACGGCCATCCGGGGGAATCGCACCGGGGCAATGTAACATTGCCGTCATATTTCCCGGCGGCCGCCGCACGTTCTTCTGGAGTTGCGCATGTTCTCCCTGCAAACCATCTTCGGCAGCGGCAAGCAGTTCTACGGCCTGCTCGAGGCGGCGGCAGTCGCCGCGCTCGACAGCGCCAGGGCCCTGCAGGCGATGGCGAAGAACGCGAGCACCACTCCGTCGCTGGAGGAATTCAAGCTCGTGCGCCAGCGCGAGCGCGAGATCATCAAGCAGATCAATGCCGCGCTGGTGAATTCGTTCGTGACCCCGATCGAGCGCGAGGACATCGAGGCGCTGGCCGGCGCGCTGTACCGCATCCCCAAGGCGATCGAGAAGTTCGCCGACCGCTACGCGCTCGCGGTCGGCAACCTGCGCGGCATCGATTTCGCCCCGCGCGCGGCGATGCTCGAACAGGCCGCCGCGGTCGTGCTGGAGATGGTGAAGCAACTGCGCGGACTCAAGCTCGAACCGATCAAGGAACTCAACGACCGCCTCGGCGCGATCGAGAACGAGGCCGACCGGCTGATGCTCGAACTCTACCGCGACCTCTACGCAGGCAACTACGACGGCATGATCGTGCTGCTGATCAAGGACTTCTTCGAACTGCTCGAGAAGGCGATCGACCGCTGCCGCGAGGCCGGCTCGGTGGTCTACCGCATCGTGCTCAAGAACTCCTGAGCCGGCGCCGTGCTCGACTTCGTCCTGGCCGTGGTGGCGATGGCACTGGTGTTCCAGTACATCAACGGTTTCCACGA
>DATHOV010000030.1:0-11484 GCA_035484515.1 Lysobacteraceae bacterium | reverse complement strand
GACGACGTCGCGCTTCGCGTAGACCCGGAAAAATCCGTCCGCCGCCAACTGCCCCCCGTACCTGGCGACCACGTCACTGCGATCGCCGCTGCCGTCGATCCCGACCAGGGCGCCCTGGGTCTGCGCCGCCGAACGCGTGATCACGTTGATCACGCCATTGACCGCGTTGGCGCCCCACAGCGCCGCGCCCGGACCGCTGATCACCTCGATGCGCTCGACGTCTTCGAGCACCACGTCCTGGGCGTCCCAGAACACGCCCGAGAACAAGGGCGTATAGACCGAGCGCCCGTCGATCAGCACCAACAGCTTGTTGCCCAGCGCATTGTTGAACCCGCGCGCGCTGATGGCATAGGTGCTGGCATCGACGCGGGCGACTTCCAGGTTCGGCGCGAGTCGCAACGCTTCGGGCAGGCTGGTCGCGCCGGAGCGTCGGATGTCGTCGTTGGTGATCACATAGATCGAGGCGGCCGCATCCGCCAGGCGTTCGGACTTTCGCGATACCGAGGTGACATCGACATTGCCGAGCTGCTCGAGGCTCAGATCGCCCAGATTTCCGCCGGAAGGTTCATCCGCAAATGCCGGCGACATCGCAGCCAATGCAAGTAAAGCCACGCAGCAACGCTTTCCGCGAGCATTGCGCGCAAGGCCCATGGTCACTCGCCCCTATGGAATCGCCAAAAAGCGTCGCCGGCTGCCGGCGGCGGTCCCGGCCGTGAAGGAAAGCCTGTGGCTGGCCACATGCCGTTCGATCGGTTTCAGGCCGCGATTGGCGCGAGCGCTCGCACTCATGCGAGCACTCGCGCTCACCGGAGGACTCCCCCGATGAAGCCGAACAGGCCGACCAGGATCAGGCCGCCGGCGATGCGCGCGCAGAAAAGCTCGAAGCCGAGGGGCTCTGGACGAATGGCTCTCATGGTGTTCTCCCCTGTGGTTGGCGACATGGGGAGCCCTGCGCATGCACTGACGGATTGCGATGACAGCGTGGCTTCCCTCGCCACGTTTAATCATGCGATGCGCTACCATCGCAACACTATCAATCGGGGTTGCTCGGCAGCAGCGCTAACAATGGCTACGCAATGTTGTCGAGCTCTTGGACAAGCGCTGTCGGTTAGGATGCCTGTACAACATTTGCATAGCCTTGCTATCGAGTAAGCTTTACTAACTTCCGCCTATCGGAATCCGCTCGGCTCATGGAATACAGCAGTCGCATACGACGCGCGCGCACGGTGCGCGGCCTTACCCAGGCGCAACTCAGCCTCGTCGTAGGCGTGCATCGCAGCGCCGTCGCGCAATGGGAACGGCTCAAAGGCACGGTCCCGAACGTCGACCATCTCGCGAAGATCGCCGAGACCCTGGAGGTGAGCTTCGAGTGGCTCGCGACCGGACGCGGTCCGATGAAGCTCAACGCAGCCCAGGAACCCCGCGAACGGATACCCGCGGACTTCGCCCGCGACGAACTCGAAGAACGCATCCTGCTTGCCTCGCGGCAACTGAACGCGTACAAGCGGGAAGCGATTCTCGCGCTGATGGAAGCCCTCGCACGTTGACCGGTATCGATGTCCGGCTGGCATGGGGCCTTTCGCGGATCGATGCCAGACCGCTCTGGCAGGCAGCTCCCGCCTGCACGGCGCATCGACGATGACCGGAGTGACCGGCATCCGGCGCCCGACGCGTTTACCGATTCGGACCGACAAGGACCTGCCGATGACCTCGTCCCGCGTACTCTGGTTCTTCCTGCTGCTGATCGCGAGTCTGGCCGCTTCGGCGCAGACGATGGCGCCGCATCCGCGCCTGCTGCTCGACGCACCGACGCTGGCGACGCTGCATACGCGCATGAGCGCGAACACGCCGCAGTGGCAGCAATTGAAGAGCTATTGCGATTCCTTCATCGGCGGCACGGTGAACCTGCCCGACGGCGACGGCTATCCGGATCCACCGAACATCGGCCAGGGTTACCAGGGCAGCAGCTACTGGAGCGCGGTGCTGGCCGAAGGCCTGTGCTACCAGACGCTGGTGGCGAGCAATCCGACGGCCGCCGCTCCCTATGGCGCGAAGGCGCGCGAGGTCCTGCTGGCGATGGCCACGCCGTACACGGGCACCGGCAGCCACGGACAGGATCCGTGCACCGACGACGGCTATGGCATCCGCTTCTTCGGCGTAGGCATGGGCATCGGCTATGACTGGGTGTATCCGGTGCTCAGTACCGACGATCAACAGAAAATCTACGGTACGGCGAATGCCTGGCTGACCTCATGGGCGAACCTCGAGGGATGTTCCGGCTTCGAGTACGCGCATCCGCAGAGCAACTATTTCGCCGGCTATTTCCACGCCGACGCCGCGATCGCGCTGGCGACCTACGACGAGAACCCGAGCGCGCCTGCGTTGTGGACCGACTGGCTCGACAACCAGTTCCAGACCGCGACGAGCAACCCGCCGCACATCGGCGTGCAGCCTTACTACAACACGCATCTGACCGGCGGCGGCTGGCCGGAGGGCTTCGGCAACTACGGACCGCTGGGCACGCTCAACATGAGCCTGCCGATGATCGAGGCGAAAACCGCGACCGGCGTCGACCTGATCCATTCGACGAGCGCGCCCTACTCGTTCCCGATCGACGCCGCCGACTACCTGATGCATTTCACCTGGCCGTCGCGCAAATACATCGACGACCGCGATACCAACCACGCCACCGGCACCGCCGACCCGCCAGTGGGCACGGCGGACACCGACATGTTCATCCAGGTACTCGGTTTCCTGCGCTACTGGAACGCACCGGAAGCGAACGTGTTCCAGGCCTATACCAACGCCGTGAACACTGCCACCAAGGGTTACGACGCCAGCGAACCCTGGGAGCTGTTCCTGTACTGGGACCCGAACGGCAAGACGACGGCCATCACCACCCTGCCGCTGTCGTATTTCGCAACCGGCATGAACGCCGTGTCGGCGCGCTCGGCCTGGACCCCTTCGGCGAGCTGGATGTCGTTCCGGGCCGCCCCCTACATCAACAATCCCGGCCAGGGCGAGGAAGGTTTCGACCAGGGCAGCCTTGCGCTCGTTCGCGGCAACGTCCCGCTGCTGGTCAACGGTACCGGCCAGATCGTGCACGAACCGCAGGGCGAGAACGACGAGAACCGGATCTATACGGACAGCTACGGCGACTTCGACCATTCGATCTATTCCAGCAATCGCACGATCGACAACGTCTTCTACGTGCGCCAGATGAATGGAAGCAGTGTCGCGATGCGCTACGGGCAGGCCGCATACACCGCCGAGGACGACGGCGTGCAGACGCATGTCGCGGCGTTCGAGGACGGGGCGAAATACGTCTATGCGCTCGCCGACAAGCTGGAGAACATGTATCGCCCGAGGACCGGCGGCACCGCGCAGGTGGCGTCGTGGGCGCGCGAGATCGTCTATCTGCGGCCCAATCGTTTTGTGGTGTACGACCGCACCCGGGACGGCAATCCGGCGCTCGATGACCAGTTCCTGGCCTTCCATTTCCCGGCGTTGCCAACGACCGCCAGCGCACCGGCTGGAGGCAAGCGCCTGGACGTCACCTATCGCGCCACCTATGCAGGCGCGATGACCACGGTGCTGCCGGCAAACGCGACCACCACCACGATCGGCATGTATCCGCCCAACGACGGCGATCCGGGCAGCAAGGCGGTGAAGGTCTGGCAGGTCCAGGTGCGCGCGCCCAACAGCAACGCCAGCCAGGAATGGCTGACGGTGTTCGACCTGTCCACGTCCGCTGCGCAGGTGGCGACCGCCAGCGCGATCAGCGTGACCACCGGCACCGCCACCGGGACCTTGCTGTCGGGCAGCGACGGGAACGAGGCGGTGATCGTCAGCACCAAGGCCGCCGGCATGACCAACAGCGGAACGATCGCCTATGCCGTGCCCGCTGCGGCGACCACCCACGTGATCACCGAGGTGTCGCCGAACAGGGCCTACACCGTGACCGCCACTCCGAGCGGAGGCAACCAGAAGATCAGCGTCGTGCCCGGCAGCGGGCCATTGAAGTCTTCGGCCAAGGGCGTGCTGCTGTTCGACGTGGCGGCGGATGGGACGGTGACAGCCAACTGAAGGCGTCGCAGCCCGATCGCGCGAAATGCGGCATTCGCATCTTGCGACGGGACGCCATCGAGGTGCGAAGCGGCATTGCCGGGGTCCGGCGCGGCATCGACATGCGCCGCTGCGTTGCACCTTTCTCTTCCATCGACGTCCGCAAAAAGCCGGCCCGTGAAGGCCCGGCTTTCCTGCAACGCTTGTCATCCCGAGCGAAGCGAGGATCTGTCACCCGAAGGCACAGCAACTTCGAGAAAGACGTTCACGACAATGACTCCTCCATGTGCGCACCCTTCGTGGGCCGCTACGGATTTGAAAAACAGGGGATGCGGCTTGGACGACAGATCGACCTCCCGTCGCGCAGCAGGACGACTCCGGGCGAAGTCGGTGGCCCGCAGTTCCAGCCAACTGCGGCATTTCCCACATCCATGTGGGTCACGAGACCTGCGCAGGACGCGGGTGAGGTCAGCGAAAGACGGTCGAGCAGAAACCCGGTGCCGGCGACTTGGCACCCGAACGGGCCGGCGGGCGCCACGAACGGCCGGTCGGCGAAGCAGTCCTCAGGGAATACCGGCGCCTGCCATTAGCATGTGCGGTGCCGACGGTCAGCGACGTGATTTTGCCGGTTGAAGATGGCGCAAAGCCGACCGACAACGCAGCTTTCCCGGTTGACGAAGGCGAAATGCTGTTCGACGAAGGAGCATTGCCAGTCGACGAAGGCGAAAAGCTGTTCGACAGAGGAGCTTTCCCGGTTGACGAAGGGGAAAAGCTGTCCGACGGAGGAGCTTTCCCGGTCGACGAAGGCGAAATGCTGTTCGACGGAGGAGCTTTCCCGATTGACGAAGGGGAAAAGCTGTCCGACGACGGAGCATTCCCGGTCGACGAAGGCAAAATGTTGTCCGACGACGGAGCATTCCCGGTCGACGAAGGCAAAATGCTGTTCGACGAAGGAGCATTCCCGGTCGACGAAGACGCAAAGCTGTCCGACGACGGAGCATTGCGGGTTGACGAAGACGCGAAGCGGACGCGCATGCCCGGCCGGCGTGGCGTCATCGTGGCATACACGGGCGCGCATCGCCGTCAGGACGATCGAATGTCCATCGATTTCCCTGCGCGACGAAATGTCCCTGACGTCCATCTGCCTTCCCCGGTTCCGCAGCGCGCCGTGCGATGCGTGGAGGCCAGAATGAGCCGGGGCTGTCTCACGGGCTGAGACAGGATGCGATCGAACGAATCGGAAGCTCTCTCGGACCGGCCGAAAGTTGCCAGTGAAATTCGGCCGTGTAGGGACCGAGTGGGGACTGCTGGTACAGCGCCGTCACCGAACGCTTGCACGAGCATATGCAACCCATTGTTTCAATTGGTGGGTCGTCCGAGATTCGAACTCGGGACCAGCGGATTAAAAGTCCGATGCTCTACCGACTGAGCTAACGACCCAAAGGATTCAACAACAGCGCACGAACGCGGACGCGCATTCTAGCCGACCGCGCTCAGTCGCGGTACCGCGTGGGGTCCGCGATGCCTGCGGCACGGAATCCTTCGGCGCGCAGACGGCAGGCGTCGCAACGCCTGCAGGCGCGGCCTTCAGGATCGGCCTGGTAACAGGAAACCGTCTGCGCGAAGTCCACGCCGAGCCGAAGTCCTTCGTGCACGATCTGCGCCTTGCCCATGCCGATCAGCGGTGCGCACACGCGCAAGCCGGCGCCTTCCACGCCGGCCTTCGTTGCGAGGTTGGCGAGCGTCTCGAACGCGGCGACGAATTCCGGACGACAGTCCGGATAACCCGAGTAGTCCACCGCGTTGACGCCGCAGAAGATGTCGCTCGCGCCGAGCACCTCGGCCCAGCCGAGCGCGATCGACAGCATGATCGTGTTGCGCGCGGGCACGTAAGTGACGGGGATGCCGGCGTCCGGCGGCTCGCCGGCTTCGTGTTCCGGCACCGCGATGTCGGCGGTGAGCGCCGAGCCGCCGATGCCGCGCAGGTCCACCGCGACCACCTTGTGCTCCACCGCTCCCAGCGCGCACGCATTGCGTGCGGCGGCGGCGAGCTCGGACGTGTGCCGCTGGCCGTAGGCGACGCTGAGTGCGTAGGTCGAAAAGCCCTGTTCGCGCGCAAGCGCGAGGACGACGGCGGAGTCCATGCCGCCGGAGACGAGGATGACGGCTTTCTTCATGGCACGTACCTGAAACGGCAAAATCGAAAGAATCCCCGCGATGAAGCGTCAGCGGCCACGTTCGTCATTCCACAGGATCTTGTGCAGCTGAATCTGGAAGCGCGCGGGCACGCGGTCGGCGAGCATCCATTCGGCCAGCTCGCGTGCGGGGAGTTGGCCGTAGCTCGGCGAAAACAGGATCTCGCAGCGCCGGGTCAGGTCGTGTTCGCGCAGCATGGCGATGGCCCAGTCGTAGTCGGCGCGATCGCAGAGCACGAACTTGACCTGGTCGTGCGCCGTGAGCAGCGGAATGTTCTCGAAGCGGTTGCGCGCGAGCTCGCCCGAACCGGGCGTCTTGAGGTCCACGACCCTCGCGACGCGCGGATCGACCGCGCCGATGTCGAGCGCGCCGGAGGTTTCCAGCGAGACCTCGTAGCCGACATCGCACAGGCGCTTGAGCAGGTCGATGCAGCGCTTCTGCGCGAGCGGCTCGCCGCCGGTCACGCAGACGTGGCGGGCGCCGTGTTTGGCGACTTCGTCGAGGATCGCGTCGATCTCCCACCACGCGCCGCCGTGGAAAGCGTACGCGGTGTCGCAATAGCCGCAACGCAGCGGGCATCCGGTGAGGCGCACGAACACCGTCGGCCAGCCCACGCTGCGCGCTTCGCCCTGCAGGGAGTGGAAGATTTCGGTGATCCGCAGGCGATCCTGCGACACGCCTTCCACGCCGCCGGCCGCTGCGGGACCGGCTTCCTCAACCACCGGCATCCAGGCTCATCGCGCGCAGGCGGCTCTGCGCCTGCGCCGCCTCGTCGGAATTCGGATACTTCTGGATCACCCCGCGCAACGTCGCTTCGGCCGCGTCGCGCTGCTTGAGGCCATCCTGGCAGTACCCGACCTTGAGCAACGCACCGGCGGTCTTGGGCGAATCGGGATAGCGCGAGACGACGGTCTGGAACGCCGCCAGCGCGTACTGGTAGTTCTGGGTGACGTAGTACGACTCGCCCATCCAGTAGTAGGCGTTCGGCGCGAGCGTGCTGTCCGGATACTGCTGCACGAAGGCGCCGAAGAGCTGCGCGGAGTCCGCGAAGTGCTCGGCCTTCATCGCGGCGAATGCCGCGTCGTACGCAGCCTTTTCCGTCACCGGATGATTCGCATCGCCACCTGCCGCAGGCGGCACCGTCGCGACCGGAGGTACGTCGGATGTGGCTGGCGCATGCACGGATGGCGCCCTGGCCACAACAGCCGGCGTCTTGACCGCCGACGTCGCCGACGGCGCGGCATTGTTCTCGATGCGGCTCAACCGACTGTCGAGATCGATGTACTGCGCCTTCCCGCGGTCCCGCGCCTGCTGGTCGTCGTTCTGCATCTGTTCGACCAGCGCGCGCAGTTCCTTCACTTCGGACTCGAGCTGGGCGATGCGATTGAGCAGCTCGACCGACTGCTCGCTCTGGTTCTGCTGGGTACGGGCCTCGAGCGCGGCGACACGATCGGCGAGACTCGGCCGCGACTGCGCCCACGCGCCGGAAGCGGTGAGCACGGCCGCCACCGTGCAGGCCATCGTCGTCGCCTTCAGGTACGTGCGCATCGTCTTCACTTCGCGGTGTACACGAACTCGACGCGACGGTTCTTCGCCCAGCACTCCTCGTTCGATTCGGTGCAGACCGGGCGCTCCTCGCCGTAGCTGATCACTTCCATCTGGCTCGCCGAAGCGCCGCTACCTTGCACAGCCGCCATCACCGCGTTGCCGCGACGCTCGCCGAGGCCGAGGTTGTACTGGCGGCTGCCGCGTTCGTCGGCATTGCCCTCGAGCCGCATGCGCGCCTCGGGGCGATCCATCAGATATTTCGCATGGCAGGCGACGATGGCCTGGAATTCGGGCTTGATCGTGTCCTGGTCGAAATCGAAATACACCACACGCTGACGCAGGCACGAGTCGGTTTCAAGATCGGCTGGCGTATACCTGCCACCGACGGAAGGCCCCATCGGCGAGGTGTTCGCTGACGGTGCGTATTCCGTGCCACTGCTACCCGGCTGCTCTTCCTTGACGTTCCTCTTCGTGCAGCCGGCGAGTGCGATGCAGACCGCAGCGACGATCAGAACGGTTTTGTGGATTTTCATTGTCGTCATCCTTTCGGTACTTCGGGGGTGTGTGGAGCATTGTGGTTCGATCAGCGCGCGCGGTAGGGCGACCACGCAGGTTCCTGCACGCTGCCTTCGGCCAGTATCAGGCGATCCCTGACCCGGGCGTCGGCCGACACGGCGTAGAGGACGCCGCGACCGTTTTCCTTCGCTGCGTACAGCACCATGCTGGCGTTCGGCGCGAAGCTGGGGGATTCGTCGAGGTCGCCCGGCGAGAGCATCTGCCAGTGGCCCGCGCCGGCATAGCTGCGATCCAGCAGGGCGATGCGATAGACGTTCCCGCTACCCTGTTCCACGGCGATCTTCTTGCCATCGTAAGAAACGGTGGCGTGGGCGTTGTACTGGCCCTGGAAGCTCACCCGCACGGGTTCGCCGCCACTCGCTGGAACCTGGTAGATCTGCGGCTTGCCGCCACGATCGGAGGTGAACAGCAGCGTCGCGCTGTCGGGCATCCACATCGGCTCGGTGTTGATGCTGTAGTGGTTGGTGATCTGGGTGAGCTGGCGCGTGGCCAGGTCCATCACGTAGATCTCCGGGCTGCCCGACTTGGACAGGGTCATCGCCAGTTTCTTCCCGTCCGGGGAGAACGCAGGCGCGTCGTTGATGCCCTTGAACGCGGCGATCACCTCGCGTGCGGCGGTGCCCAGCGTCTGCAGGTAGATCGTGGAATTGCCGCGCTCGAAGCTGACGTAGGCGAGCCTGTGCCCGTCCGGGCTCCACGCCGGCGACATCAGCGACTCGCGCGAGTTCACCACGCTCTGCGGATTGAACCCATCCGCGTCGGCGACCATCAGCGAGTACTTGGTGTTGTCGCCCAGGCCGACCTTGGTGACGTAGGCGATCTGCGTGTCGAACGCGCCGCGCACGCCGAGGATCTTCTCGTACACCTGGTCGGCGATCTCGTGCGCGACCCGACGCATCTCGAGCGGTCTTCCGGTCATCGCCTGGCCGAGGATGCGCTGCTGTTTGGCCACGTCGAACAGTTCGTACTCGACACGATAGCCGCCGTCGCTGCTGTCGAGCACGCGACCGATCAGCACGTAGTCCTGCTTGAGCAGGCGCCAGGTCGGGTATTTCATGTCGGCACCAGTCATCGGATGCTCGACGATCTGGTTCTCGGGCAGCGAGCGGAACTGGCCGGAACGGTTGAGGTCGGCGCGGATCACGTCGGCGACATTCGTATCGGGCTTGGCGCTGCTGCCCTGGTATTCCATCGGCACCACCGCGATCGGCAGCGCGGCGTCGTTGCCGGTCACCAAGCCTACGTCCAGGCCCTGCGCGAACGCGGGCGCGGCGATGCAGGCGAGCATGAGCAGAAAAACGGACAGGAATCTATTCATTCACACGCATCCTCTGGGTCGCACATGTCAATGTTACCCTCTCTCTGGAAAACGGACTCGAATCCGGCGTAGGGCAACGGAGTCCTCTTCAGGGCATCCTCGACCGATGCCTTGGCTGCGGCATCGAACGAGCACTCGCCGAAGGTCACGTCGAAGACCTCTCCGCCGGGCAATTGCTTGTAGTGGGTGAGGCAATGCTGTCCGCGAGGCACATCCTGCGGGCGCCAGTTCTCGTGCACGACGGCCTTGATTGCCGCGACATACTTCCCCTCCAGGCCAGCCCTGTCATCCACGCCGGTGTTCGTCGGCCTGGCCGGTGCTGGCGCAGTAGCGGCCACGGCCTGCTGATTGTTCCGCGCGGCCAGATCGGCGATCTGCTTGAGCTTCTCTTCCTGCAGCTTGACCTGATGTTCGGCATCGGCACGCTGCTTGCGGATCGCGGCCAGCTGCTTCTCCAGGTCCTGCTGCGCCTGGCGCTGGTGGTTCTCGGCTTCGGTCTGTTCCTGCTGGCGCGCGAGGTCGACCTGTGCCTGGCGGCGGCGTTCGTCCTGCTCCTGCAACTGTCTCTGCGCGGCCTGCTCGCCGAGTCGGCGCACTTCATCCTGGTCCACGGTATCGGGCTTGGGCAACTGCGTCTGCGGCACCAGTTGCTGCGGTTGCGGTGAGTCCTGCGGCACCGGCGCAGGCTTGGGCTGCGGCGGCGTGGGCGGGACCTGCCGCTGGCTCGTCTCGATCCGCCGGATCGCCGCGGCGGACTGCTGCGGCGTACTGATGAGGGTGGCTTCGATGGCAGGACCCTGCCCGGCGTCCGCGACCAGTTCCGGCTGATGCAGCAATCCCAGGTACAGCACGAGGAGCACCAGGACATGCACGACCAGCGAGCCGGCGACCGCGAACACCTTGTTCGACGTGGTTTCCATCGTCTCAGCGCTGCCTGGTCTTTCCGGCGTCGGCGTGCGCGGGCTGGCTCATCAGCGCGACCCTCGGGACGCCTGCGTTCTGCAGCAGGGTCATCGTGTCCATCACCTTCTGGTAATCGAGCGAACCATCGGCGGCGAGATAGACGCTGGCGTCGGGATTCTGCGCGTGGAACGCTGCGATCTTCGCGCCCAGCGTTGCGATGTCGATGCTTTCCTCGGGCGCCTGGCCGAGCTGCAGCTTGTAGCTGCCATCGCGGCCGATCTTGACGACCACCGGATCCTTCTTCTGCTCGAGCGCATGCGCCTTCGACTTCGGCAGATCGACGTCCACCCCGAGGTTGAGCAGGGGCGCGGTGACCATGAAGATGATCAGCAGCACCAGCATCACGTCGATGTACGGGACGACGTTGATCTCGGCCTTGAGCTTGCGGCGCTTGCGGGATCGGCTCATGCCTCGCGCTTACTCCTCGACATGCGCTTGGCGTTGCAGGATCGACGAGAACTCCTCGGCGAAGGCTTCGTAGCGCACGTTGAGCCGCTCAACCTTGGTCGCGAAGCGGTTGTAGGCCCACACCGCCGGGATCGCCGCGAACAGACCCATGGCGGTCGCGATCAGGGCCTCCGAGATGCCCGGCGCAACGGTCGCGATGGTCGCTTCCTTCATCGCCGCCAGGCCCTGGAACGAAATCATGATGCCCCACACCGTGCCGAACAGGCCGACATAGGGGCTGATCGAACCGACGTTGGCGAGAAACTCGAGGTTGTTTTCCAGCGCGTCCACTTCGCGTGCGAGCTGCGCGCGCATGCCGCGCTGCGCGCCTTCGAGCTGGGTGCGCGCATCCATGCCCTTGCGCTGGCGCA